>NZ_JAKJSY010000013.1:0-95771 GCF_050337445.1 Vibrio minamisatsumaniensis
TCACAGCATTGAGTACATCTTAACTTAATTAGTATAAAAAAGCTTTGTTGAATATGTGCTGAAACAAGAACTTTAGCAAGTACTTATTTATAAACAAGTCAACTAAAACAACAAGCTTTTCGTAAAAATCAAAGAGTTAAAACAGCGCACAATAAAATTACACAAGATAAAGATATTTTCAATACTATTGAATAGCCATTCATGACAATTTCGCTTTTTTGCTTATACCGTCCCGTTATGGGTCACCTTTGACGGCCGTAGGTTGGCTTTATACCGCCATTTTTCACATTCGAGGCCCAAGGTTGCACAGAGCAAACACCTCCCATCGCTTTAAGACGCTGCTATTTAGCTGAACTTTTGAGCTTCCTTTGTTAATGAAGTTCATTACCCTGATATGACTCTTAACACAGAGTAATTCAATCTGATTTTGTAATTTTATTTCACAAATAACGAATCCATAACAAGAATATTCCGAACCGTCTCATCTCAAACTAATACAGGTAATATTTACTTTCAAAATCTAACACTTAAAAACACGGTAAGACATATCGAGACAATTTATCGCGCTCATTTTTTCACTTAAATTGATATAAATCATGGCCACTGTGGACTTGAATGACCTTTCTTTTTAGCAAACCAATCCAAACCACGGAATATTTCGTAATAAGTTTACATAAACTCTATTTACAACATAGCCAACTATTGAGGAACCACGATGTTAGACACCCTCATGCTGTCTCGAATTCAGTTCGCGGCCAATATCAGCTTTCACATTCTTTTTCCTACCATCACGATAGCCCTAGCTTGGATTTTGGTGTTCTTCAAATGGCGCTATAACCGCACACAAGAGACGGTATGGTTAGACCTTTATTATTTCTGGGTCAAGATCTTCGCATTAACTTTTGCTTTAGGCGTTGTATCGGGTATCACCATGAGCTTTCAGTTTGGAACGAACTGGCCAGGCTTTATGGAAAAAGTCGGTAACGTGGCAGGGCCTCTTTTAGGTTATGAAGTGATGACGGCGTTCTTTATGGAAGCGACCTTTCTTGGCGTCATGCTATTTGGACGAGGACGCGTACCGGAATGGTTCCATACATTAGCCACGGTTTTAGTCGCCTTCGGAACCAGTATGTCCGCATTTTGGATTTTGGTGCTTAATAGCTGGATGCATACCCCAAGTGGCTATGAGTTAATCGGAGGCATTGTTCACGTGACCAGTTGGAAAGAGGTCATTTTGAACCCTTCACTGCCTTACCGGCTCGCCCATACATTATTGGCATCAGCATTAACGGCAAGCTTTCTGATTGCGGGAATATCGGCTTACCAGGTAATCAAACGGCCCACTCATCGTTCAGCTAAACTCGGTTTAAAGGTCGCTCTCCTGACTGCCGCTGGCTTCATCCCTATACAAATTTTTATCGGTGATTTACATGGTTTGAATACCTTAAAACATCAGCCGGCTAAAGTGGCCGCGATGGAAGGAGTTTGGGACACTCAAAAAGGCGCTCCACTACTGCTATTCGCAGTCCCAAACGAAAAAACACGCAGCAATGATTTGGAATTAGGGATCCCTAAACTCGCGAGCCTGATCTTAACGCATGAACTGGATGGCGAAATTGTTGGCCTTAATGAATTTGCCCCAGACCATCCTCCCGTAAAACCCTTGTTTTTTGGTTTCAGAGTGATGGTTGGCGTTGGTGTTGTCATGCTAGTGGTCAGTTGGTTTGGAACGGCAAGGTTAGCTCGTAAACAATCACTACCGAAACCTTTTCTATATGTCGTATTCGCGATGACCTTTTCCGGTTGGGTCGCGACATTAGCGGGCTGGTATGTGACTGAAATTGGCAGACAGCCTTGGCTCGTAAGTGGTGTGTTAAGAACGTCGGAAGCCGTTACTACTGTCGCCAGTAGCAGTGTAATGATATCCCTGACCATGTATTTAGCTATCTACGCCACCTTGTTAGTGGCCTACATTCACACCCTGTTCTATTTAGCACGCAAAGATATTGGCGCGCATCAAGTAACACAGACAAAACACGAGGTTTAACCATGCTTGATTATCTACCCGAAATATATCTCCTGTTACTTGGGTTTACTGTCTTTATGTATGCCATTTTAGACGGCTACGACCTGGGTGTTGGCGTACTGCTGCCGAGAGATAATGAAGCTCAACGCGATAGGATGATTGCCTCGATTGGCCCTTTTTGGGACGCCAATGAGACTTGGTTAGTACTGGCGGTCGGTATTTTGTTGATCGCCTTTCCTACCGCTCACAGCTTGATTCTGACTGAACTCTATATGCCGACAGCAATCATGCTTATCGCTTTGATTATGCGAGGTGTTGCGTTCGATTTTCGCGCTAAAGCGAACACCGATCACAAGCCTCGTTGGGACTGGTGCTTTAAAATAGGATCTTTAGTAACGGCTTTGACACAAGGTTACATGATCGGCCGCTACATTATGGGCTTTGAACAGAGCAATCAAGCGTTTGGCTTCGCCTGGTTAAGCGCTCTCTGTGTCACCGCAGCGTACGTTTACATTGGTGGTGCTTGGCTGGTGTTAAAAACCGAAGGTGAATTACAAGCCCGATCTGCGCGCTGGTCACGGAGAGCCGGCTGGTTGGCCGCATTGGGGATTTTAGCTGTCAGCATTGTCAACCCCATCGTAAATCAACAAGTGGCACAGCGTTGGTTTAGCTTTCCAGAGATCTTACTGCTCACTCCGATTCCGTTAGTAGTACTGGCAACGATCTTTTTAGTTGATCGTTATTTACGTCAGGTTCCTGTGGTGGATGACCTTGGCGCACGTTGGCCATTTTTTGGCGTAACAGTGATTTTTGCACTGAGCTTTTTAGGCCTTGCTTACAGCTTTTTTCCAGAAGTCGTTCCGGGGATCATGACAGCACAAGCCGCCGCCTCTTCGCCTGCAACACTTATCATTGTGGGTTATGGCGTGATGATAGTGATGCCGATGATTTTGCTGTATACCTTTGTCGTGTATCGTATCTTTAAAGGCAAAGCGACTGAATTAAGCTATAAGTAAACCGAATCCAACGCACCGCTCCATGGGTGGTGCGTTAACCATTCAATGGCGAATTCAAACACAACGCGCAACCGAGTGTGCGAAAAAGCACACCAAGTGGTAGAATTCGGCTCCCCTGATCAATAGGTTACCACATTGGATATTCAGCAAGGCTTTGTGCTCACAAGACAATCGAGAGATTTTTCAGGGCGTACACAAATCGATTTATGGCTCAGTACCCCTCAAGGTCCCACTCTACTGAGTATCCAAGATGAGAAACCGGTATTTTTTATCGCTCAATCTGATGTACAAGCCTGTCAAGCCATTGCAGAAAAGGAAGCGATTGACTGTCAATTTAAATCTTTAGAACTTGTCACTTTTGAGCAGACGCCTCTGGCCGCGTGCTACACTTCTCTGTCGAGAAGTAGCTTTGGTTTAGCGCAAGCCTTTCACAATCAAGAAATCCAAACCTTTGAAAGCGATATTCGACTCGCCGATCGATTTTTAATGGAACGTTTTATCAAGGGCAGTATTGAGTTCACTGGTTCTGCTGTACAAAAAAATCAGCATCGTCGAGTCTCAAAGGTAAAATGCCGAGCGGGTGACTACCTACCCTATCTATCAGTGGTCTCGCTTGATATTGAGTGTTCAGAAAAAGGCGTGCTTTATTCAATTGGCCTAGACAGCCCGATGGATAGCCGAGTGATCATGGTCGGCGAAGCACAACCCGCTGAAACGAATATCCAATGGGTTGCCAACGAGAAAGCGCTACTCGAAGCTATGATAGCTTGGTTCTCTGAATTTGATCCTGACATCATCATTGGTTGGAACGTTATCGACTTCGATTTTAGGCTGCTGCACAAACGTTCAGACTGGAACGAAGTAAAGCTCAACATCGGCAGAGACAACCAACCGAGCTTTTTCCGCAGTTCCGCGCAAAATCAGCAAGGCTTTATCACCATTCCAGGGCGCGTTGTCTTGGATGGTATCGATATGCTCAAGACTGCGACCTACCACTTCCGTTCTTGGTCACTTGAATCGGTATCGCAAGAACTGCTTGGTGAAGGCAAAGACATCCATAACGTGCACGACCGTATGGATGAGATAAACCGAATGTTTAAGTTCGACAAACCTTCACTCGCTAAGTACAACCTTCAAGATTGTGTGCTAGTCAACCGCATCTTCGAGCACACTCATCTACTCGACTTCGCGATTGAGCGCTCTCGATTAACCGGTGTCGAGCTGGATCGGGTTGGTGGCTCTGTTGCAGCCTTTACGAACTTATATCTGCCCCAAATCCACAGAGCGGGTTATGTCGCACCGAACTTAGAGCCGGAGAATTGGATGGCGAGCCCCGGCGGTTATGTGATGGATTCGATTCCCAACTTATACGACTCGGTGTTGGTACTCGACTTTAAGAGCCTGTACCCATCAATCATTCGCTCGTTTCTCATAGACCCTATGGGACTCATTGAAGGCTTAAAGTTGGAACTGGGGCCAGCAGACAACCAAGCCGTTGAAGGATTTCGAGGGGGGCAGTTTCACCGCACTAAACACTTCTTACCAGAGATGATTGAAAATCTATGGGCTGCACGAGATGTGGCGAAGAAGAACAACGAGAAGGCGTTCTCTCAGGCGATTAAGATCATCATGAACTCATTCTATGGTGTGTTAGGTTCGTCTGGCTGTCGTTTCTTTGATACCCGATTGGCGTCTTCGATTACCATGCGCGGGCATGAGATCATGAAGCAAACCAAGGTTCTGATAGAAGATAAAGGTTATCAAGTGATTTACGGCGACACCGATTCAACCTTTGTGTCTCTGAACGGCCGTTATGACCAGCAAAAAGCTGATAAGATCGGGAATGAACTGGTCGCTTACATCAACGATTGGTGGACGAATCACTTAAAAGAGGCCCACAACTTAACTTCTATCCTCGAATTGGAATATGAGACTCACTATCGCAAATTTCTCATGCCGACGATTAGAGGTTCAGAAACAGGTTCAAAGAAACGTTATGCGGGATTAATCAATCAAGGTGACCAAGAGAAGATCATCTTTAAAGGGCTTGAGAGTGCACGCACCGATTGGACCCCTCTCGCCCAGCAATTCCAACAAACCTTGTATGAGATGGTTTTTCACGACCAAGATCCTAGTGATTACGTTAGACGGTTTGTTGATGAAACCTCTGCAGGCAAACATGATGATTTATTGGTGTACCAAAAGCGCTTACGCCGCAAATTACACGAATACCAAAAGAACATTCCGCCGCAGGTTCGCGCAGCTCGTATGGCCGACGAGATAAATACTCAGTTAGGACGCCCTCTTCAATACCAAAACAAAGGACGTATTGAGTATTTGATTACTCTGAGTGGTCCTGAGCCCAAGGAGTATTTAAAGAGTGGTATCGATTATCAGCACTATATCGACAAGCAGATCAAACCGGTCGCAGAGGCAATCCTACCCTTCATCGGTTTAGATTTTGAAAGAGTCAGTGGGCAGCAGTTGGGGCTGTTCTAACACTTTACTCAATATACTCATTAAACAAAAAAGCAGAGACATGCTCCTCCGCACGCTCTGCTTTTTAGTATCAATTGATCGGTTATCAATCTCTATCCGATTCTGAACTCGGTTTTCTGGTACTGCTTAACCAACCATTCGCCAAATCCATCCAGAATGCCAATCACTGAACGTTTAGGAATGGGACGACCTGAAAGTAAAATGCCCAGCCTTTGGATTTCGACTTCTCTGTCCGGGTGATATTTCAAGAACTGCTGACCACATTCGACCGGATCATCAAACCAATATTTATCACGGTACATCACCAACGAGTAGCTCGCTCGCAAAAGCTTCTTAGCGATAATCACCTGTGCAGCGACCTGCTGTTCTGGCGTTGTGGCTCGTGCAATTTTGTTGCGATACACGGCTAACCAGTTTTCCACATCCATATTCCAATGCTTAGCGATTTCCCAACTAGTTTCAAAATCACCATAGCAATCCGATAAGTCTTCACCATATACACACACGGCTAAATGCTTGAGCATAAACCCCCAAGTAAAGATGTTGTCAAAATCGACTATCTCACTCACCAATGTCGTTTTTATTGCAACCTGAGTTACCTGCGGAAAGCTCTTTTGAAAGCGCCACTTAATGGTGTTCAATAATGTGGTGCGTTGGTCGGGGAAAGGACGATGAGTCACCACAATCACATCAAGATTAGAACGAGCGACCACAGCTTGCTTACGTGCCACGCTGCCATAGATATAGACACTGTGCAAATTAGAGCCTAACCCCCCCTTCAAAAAGGTGATCAGATCGTTAACTACAGGTTGAAATTCAGATTGAAAAGGCTGCGTTGGGTCAATAATAGGTAACTGCATAGGTCGTTTCGGTAAATAAAATAATGATTTAACTATAACGCTATGATCGCCTAGGTGACTTTATGATTCAAGCTATTCCTATTTATAGCATCTCCGAGATATAATCAGCGGATAGACCCACTAAGGACAAACACAAAATGCCTAGAGCAAGTGAAATTAAAAAAGGTTTTGCGATCGACGTTGATGGTAAAACAATACTCGTTAAAGATATCGAAGTAACAACACCAGGTGGCCGTGGCGGTCAAAAGATTTACCGTTTCCGTGGTAGCGATGTCGCCACTGGCGTTAAAACAGAAGTTCGCCACAAGGCTGACGAGATCGTTGAAACGATTGAAGTCACTAAGCGCGCTGTCATGTTCTCTTACGTCGATGGCAACGAGTACATCTTTATGGACAACGAAGACTACACACAGTTTATCTTCAACGGTGAAACGATCGAAGACGAACTGCTGTTCATCAACGAAGAGACCCAAGGTGTGTACGCAATTCTTATCGATGGTAACGCGGCAACTCTTGAGCTTCCTTCTTCTGTTGAACTTGTTATCGAAGAAACTGACCCTTCAATCAAAGGTGCATCAGCGTCTGCTCGTACTAAGCCAGCTCGTCTGTCTACAGGCCTTACTGTTCAAGTTCCTGAGTACATCGCAACTGGCGACAAAGTTGTTGTGAACACAGCTGAACGTAAATACATGAACCGCGCAAGCTAAGATATTGATTATGACCGAAGCTAACAACCTAATCTCTTACGACGATGCTATTGATACTGCATACGACATCTTTCTAGAGATGGCGCCTGATAACCTTGAACCTGCAGACGTAATCTTATTTACGGCTCAGTTTGAAGATCGTGGCGCAGCAGAACTTGTTGAAACTGGTGACGATTGGGTTGAACATGTTGGCTTTGACGTCGACAAAACGATCTACGCTGAAGTACGCATTGGTCTTGTCAATGAAGCTGACGATGTCTTAGATGACGTATTCGCTCGTCTGCTGATCAGCCGAGACCCTGAACATAAGTTCTGTCACATGTTGTGGAAACGCGACTAGGCTCTTCTCAAACCAGCTCAGACTACTGAGCTGGTTTTTTTACGACTTGATAGCCTCATCACTTTACCAAACAGTAACTCTACAAAATTATGACCAAAGCAAAAACCGATACCTTATCCAAGGGCTATGCCTGTGTTGGATTAGTCAATCCCAAAACGCCTGAAAATGTTGGCTCAGTAATGCGCGCGGCTGGTTGCTACGGAGTAAACTCTGTATTTTATACGGGTACCCGTTATGATCACGCTCGACAGTTCCATACCGACACCAAAGAAAAGCACCTTGAATTACCATTAATCGGTGTGGAAGACTTGAAAGATATTATTCCGGTTGGCTGTGTACCTATTGCCGTTGACTTGATAGAAGGTGCGAAACCACTGCCTGATTATAAGCACCCACCACGTGCTTTTTATATCTTTGGCCCAGAAGATGGGACGTTGAAAAAAGAGATCACAGATTTCTGTCGTGAAACCATCTACGTCCCAACCAATGGTTGCATGAACCTTGCAGCGGCGGTCAATGTTATTCTGTACGACCGAATGGCAAAAGGTGATAACTTCTCTAATCATTTGAAAGTGACCTAACCTACTCGTTAGGCACTTCCATATGATGTGAATAACACCATACTCTAGATAGAAAAAAACCTGCTCAATCAGCAGGTTTTTTAGTATTCAGTGCTTTTAGCTAATCAAGCTTTAAGCTTAAGAACTGTAGCAACTACTGGCATAATTACTGACGTGTTCTTGGCTTAGCCGGTTTAGCTGGACGACCGTTGTTCAGTTTAGGCTTGCTTTTGTTAGCCTGAGGTTTGCCTTTGTTTGCAGCTGGAGCGCTACGACCTGAATCCGGTGTTGTCGTACCGCGAGTTGCAGGCTTCTTGCGTTTAGTTTGGTTGCTACGGCCTTTTGGTGCGTTTGCGCGCTCTTCGTGACGCTTAACAGCACGACGAATTTTTTGGCTACGAGAACGCTCACGCTTACGAGAAGTGTTTGAAGGATCAAGATCCAACAGTGTCTCTTTCTCAGGCTTAAGCTCAACAAGCTCACGCAGGTAGTTAACTTCTTGTAGATCGAGCTCTTTCCAACCGCCACGAGGCAGTTTCTTATCAAGGTAGATATCACCGTAACGGACACGTTTCAGGCGACTTACTGTCGTTTCTTGAGATTCCCAAAGACGACGAACCTCACGGTTACGACCTTCGTTAATCGCTACGTAGAAAGTATGGTTCATACCTTCGCCACCAGCGTAAACCACATCTTCGAAGCGCGCCATGCCGTCTTCCAGTTGCACACCGCGAGTAACGTTTTTAACTTTCTGCTCAGTCACTTCGCCGAATACACGTACCAAGTACTCACGCTCAACCTGACGGCTTGGGTGCATTAGACGGTTTGCAAGCTCACCATCAGTCGTGAACAGCAAAAGGCCTGATGTGTTTGCATCAAGACGACCCACTGAAATCCAACGAGAACCACGGATCTTAGGTAGACGATCGAAAACAGTACGGCGACCTTCAGGATCGTGGCGAGTACACAGCTCACCTTCAGGTTTGTAGTAAGCAAGCACACGACAAACCACTTCTTCAGAAGCCTTGCCTGAAACAGTGTGGCCATCGATACGGATCACTGAGTTCTCGTCTTCAAGACGCTCGCCCAGTTTCGCAACTTGACCGTTAACACTTACACGACCAGATTTGATCAAACCTTCTAGTTCACGGCGAGAACCGTGACCAGCTCGCGCTAGAACCTTCTGTAATTTTTCGCTCATTTACTCTTTTCTACCTAATTGTCGTCTTCACAGACGTCGAATGAATTTTTCGCGACCAAATCGCGGTCGCGTATTATGGCAAAAAAACCACCCAAAAGCACTTGTTATTTACCGTGGCAGGTTTGCTGTATCGTTACAGACTGTTAATCAATAAAGCGATTATTCAAACGGTGTTGGATCGCCCGCACCATGACGTAAAACCACGGCATCATCATCACTGAAATCAATAACCGTTGTCGGTTGTTCACCTAAATAGCCACCATTAAAAATGACGTCAACCGCATGCTCTAGGCTGTCACGAATTTCTTCTGGATCCGACTCAGTCGTCTCGTTACCCGGAAGAATCAGTGATGTCGACATCAATGGCTCACCCATCGCTTCCAACAGGTCAAGTGCAATTTTGTTGTCTGGGACACGAATACCAATCGTTTTACGCTTGGCGTTCATTAAACGCTTTGGCACTTCTTTGGTTGCTTTAAAGATAAACGTGTAAGCACCGGGTGTGTGTGCCTTCAGCAGACGGAAAGCGACGTTATCAACGCGTGCATACAGTGATAATTCAGAAAGATCACGACATAATAACGTGAAGTTGTGCTTGTCATCGATGCGACGGATTTTACAGATGCGTTCAAGTGCTTGTTTATTTTCAAGTTGACAGCCCAGCGCATAACCGGAATCTGTTGGATAAACCACAACGCCGCCGTTACGAATAATTGCAACCGCTTGAGTAATTAAGCGTGCTTGTGGGTTATCTGGGTGTACATAAAAAAACTGGCTCATTGTTGATCCTCGTTATCGAATCTCTCGACTCTATCATCAGAAGGAGTTGGTTCACCTAAATACTGTCATCGGTATCAGTTGGTAAAACCGTTTGAAACTCCCAATCTTTCCATACTTCTTCGACCCCAGAAGGTAGCCAGAGATTACGTCCAAGTTCCATCCACGGAGATGGGTAATGGAAATCACTGCCTTGGGAGGCTAATAGTTTGTATTGTATAGCATAATCCGCGAGTGTGCGTCTTTCTTGTTGCGCTTGTTGAGGTTGAGCGACTTCCATCGCATCCCCTTTCGCTTCAACAAATGCGGCTAGTAGGCGCTTAATCCACTTGGCAGTTAGGCCGTATCGCCCAGGATGAGCGAGTACGGCTTGACCACCAGCGGCATGAATGGCGGTGACAGCATCACTCATCGAACACCACGTTGGCGGCACATAGCCTGGATTATTGCGAGTAAGAAACTTTTTAAACACTTGCTGCAAGGTTTTCGCGTAGCCGTTATCGACTAACCACTTAGCAAAGTGAGCACGAGTAATAGGCGCATCACCCGCAATCAATTTAACTTCTTCTAGCACCCCTTCACGCGTCACTTTCTCAAGACGTTGAGCAATCATCTCAGCACGTCCAATACGGTGTTGCTTCTGTTGCTCAATGAGCGCTTTAAGCTCGGGTGACTCAGGATCAACGTTTAACCCAACAATATGGATATCTTTGTTTTGCCAAACAGTCGAAATCTCAATGCCGTTGATCAGCTGGATGGGAAGATGGTTATCAGCAATATAGGTGCGTGCTTCAGCAAGCCCATCCGTCGTGTCATGATCTGTAATCGCTAGCGCTTCGATGTTAAAGCCAAGCGCTCGGTCAATTAGCTCAGGTGGAGTAAGTCGGCCATCTGAGGCTGTTGTATGACTATGTAGATCAATTCTCATATATTCTTTTTCATTGTTTTCAATTTTTATCGTTATATTTGTGTCAACACACTTGACCCGCAAGCGGAAAACTAGTTAACTAGTACACAAATACGAAGTATCACATTTGATAGGTTCACCATGTTACAAGAATTTAACCAAAACCATAAAGATAAAGTTTTAGAACTTTCTTCAGTAGAAGCAAGTTCAGAGCTTAATTGGTGGCGCACTTGGACAAGTTCTTGGTGGGCTAACGTGTACTTCTAGTTAAACAGTTTGTTTATAAAAAAGTCATTACTAAGCCCGCTTTCAAAGCGGGCTTTTTTAATTTGTCGAACATCTCACATTCAACTGGCGAACAAATCAACGAATTGACCACATTCTAGATTGGGTGAACAGTCTCTTTATGCGACTATGTGCGACAGGAAATTTAAAGAATCATAAAGGAGGTCTTGTGAACAAGGCCATTGAAATCAAAAAGCTGGGAACTATTGAGGTTATCAATACTTCCGTTCCTTACTCGCAAGATCCGACCCGTGTTTTTCATAGTTTGTGTGAAAACAAAACGGATAGCTTGCTGTTGGAGTCCGCTGAGATTGAATCCAAGCAGAACCTGACAAGCCTACTCCTTATCGACTCTGCTGTTCGCATCGTATGTCGCGGACATGAAGTCACCTTTCAAGCATTGACTGAAAACGGCCAAGCGCTTATCGAACATCTCACTCAAAACGTGAAAGCAGAAATTCCATCTGATCTTACTGATAACGTTTTGACGCTGACTTTTGTCGAACCAAGCAACGAATTAGATGAAGACTCACGTTTAAAAGAAGCCTCTTCTTTCGATGCGCTGCGTTTGGTTCAACACAGTTTTGAACAAGATGCTAATAATAAGCACGCGTTATTCATGGCAGGCTTATTCGCTTACGACATCGTGGCGAATTTTGAACCGCTAGGAGATGCCCAAGCAACCAATAATTGTCCTGATTTTGTTTTCTACGTCGCTGAAACACTCTTGCGTTTCGATCACCAAGCGAACGAAGGCCTGCTTCATGCGAGCGTGTTCACTCCCGATGACAGTATCAAAGTGCAATTAACGGAGCGTCTAGCGGACATTCAAACACAGTGTCAATCACTGAAAGTTATCACAGAAGTTACGCCGCTCGACAACGTTGAAGCGGTACCCAGCGTTTCAGACGAAGACTTCTGCCAAACGGTTCGTGACTTAAAAGAGTATGTCGTTAAAGGTGATGTATTCCAAGTGGTACCTTCACGCCGCTTCACTCTACCTTGCCCTGCGCCACTGGCGGCTTATAAAGAACTCAAACAAAGTAACCCAAGCCCTTACATGTTCTACATGCAAGATGAGCTGTTTACTCTGTTCGGAGCTTCGCCAGAAAGTGCACTGAAATACGAAACTGAAACCAACCAAATTGAGATCTACCCAATTGCGGGTACTCGCCCTCGTGGTAAGCGCCCAAATGGCCAAATCGATTTTGACCTAGATAGCCGCATCGAGCTTGAACTGCGTACCGATAAGAAAGAAAACGCGGAACATATGATGCTCGTCGACCTCGCGCGTAACGATGTGGCACGTATTGCCGAAGCAGGTACTCGCCACGTTGCTGACTTACTGAAAGTTGACCGCTACAGCCATGTAATGCACTTAGTTTCTCGTGTTGTTGGTCAGCTGCGTGAAGATTTGGACGCCCTGCACGCTTATCAAGCTTGTATGAACATGGGCACGCTAACGGGCGCACCAAAAATCCGTGCAATGCAGCTTATTCGTGATGTAGAAAAAACACGTCGTGGTAGCTACGGTGGTGCCGTCGGTTATCTAACCGGTGAAGGGACTCTGGATACGTGTATCGTGATTCGCTCAGCTTACGTTGAAAATGGTGTGGCCCAAGTTCAAGCCGGCGCTGGTGTGGTATTCGACTCCGACCCACAAGCAGAAGCCGATGAAACTCGCGGCAAGGCACAAGCGGTCATCTCTGCGATTCAAGCCGCTCACACTAAGAGCTCTGCTACAAATCAACACTCATCAAATAAGAAGGAGTCGTAATCATGGCTGATATTGTATTCATCGATAACTTCGACTCGTTCACTTACAACCTTGTAGACCAATTCCGCTCATTGGGTCACAGTGTAAAGATTTACCGTAACAACATCTCTGCCAAGGTAGTGGAAGCCGCGATCAACGAACTCGACAACCCGGTAGCCCTGCTTTCACCTGGCCCAGGAGCTCCAGCGGATGCGGGCTGCATGCCAGAGCTGATTCAACGGCTCAAAGGCAAAGTACCAATGATTGGTATCTGCTTAGGCCACCAAGCGATCGTTGAAGCCTACGGCGGCACCGTTGCAGGCGCTGGCGAAATCATTCATGGTAAGGTGTCGATGATGGAACACCAAAATCATGCGACTTACCAAGGCTTACCTTCACCACTGGCTATTGCTCGTTACCACTCATTGGTTGCCACGCATGTATCCGATAGTCTGACGGTGACCGCTGAAGTCGATGGTTTGGTGATGTCTGTGGTTCAAGAACAAGACAAGGTTTGTGGATTCCAATTCCACCCTGAATCAATTATGACGACCTACGGTGCAACGCTTCTAGCGAATGCTATCGAATGGGCTCTTGAGAAAAAGACGATATAGGAAACGATCATGGAACAGATTAATAAACTTTACGAACAGCAGTCTCTTACTCAAGAAGAAAGCCAACAGTTGTTTGATGTGATCATCAAGGGCGAACTTGACCCTATCTTGATGGCTTCTGCGCTGACGGCACTGAAAATCAAAGGCGAAACGCCCGATGAGATCGCAGGTGCAGCGAAAGCTCTGCTGGCCAATGCAAACCCGTTCCCACGCCCTGATTACGATTTCGCAGACATCGTCGGTACCGGCGGCGACGGTCACAACACCATTAATATCTCGACGACGTCTGCTTTTGTTGCCGCAGCGTGTGGCTTAAAAGTCGCCAAGCACGGTAACCGCAGTGTATCAAGCAAATCAGGCTCTTCTGACCTACTGGATTCGTTTGGTATCAATCTAGCGATGACAGCTGAAGATACACGTGCGGCTGTTGATGAGCTTGGCGTCGCTTTCCTATTTGCTCCGCAGTATCACGTTGGTGTACGTCACGCGATGCCGGTGCGTCAAACAATGAAAACGCGCACTATCTTCAATATTCTTGGCCCACTGATTAACCCAGCTCGCCCTAACATCGAACTAATGGGGGTTTACAGCAAAGAACTCGTTCGCCCTATCGCAGAAACCATGCTGCAAATGGGCATCAAGCGTGCTGCGGTTGTTCACGGTAGCGGCCTAGATGAAGTGGCGATTCACGGCGAGACTATCGTTGCTGAAATTAAAGATGGCGAGATTCACGAATACACAGTGACACCGGCTGACTTTGGTTTAAACACCCACCCTCTTGAAGCGATTAAGGGCGGCGAGCCAGCAGAGAACAAAGCCATCACAACCGATATCCTGACGGGTAAAGGCAGTGATGCTCAAGTTGGCGCCGTCGCGGTCAACGTTGCGCTACTGATGCGCCTATTTGGTCACGAAGATCTAAAAGCCAATGCACAACAAGCGATTGATGCAATGAACTCAGGCAAAGCATACGAGCTGGTACAAAAGCTTGCTGCACACGCCTAACGAACGACGAGACAAAGAACATGACACAGACTACCGATAAACTGTCGACCCACGTTTCAGTCAAAGATACTGAAATGGCGGAAGTATTAGCCAAAATCGTTCGAGATAAATACCAATGGGTTGAAGCGCGTAAGCAGGCTCAACCATTGGGCGAGTTTAAAGCATCATTAACCACGACAGACCGCAGCTTTTATGATGCTCTGAGCAGCGAACAAACGGTTTTCATCACTGAATGTAAAAAGGCCTCTCCGTCGAAAGGGTTAATCCGTGACGAGTTTGATTTGGACTACATCGCATCGGTGTACAACAACCACGCCAATGCGATTTCAGTGCTGACCGACGAAAAGTACTTCCAAGGTGACTTTGAGTTTTTACCTAAAGTTCGCAGCGTTGCTAAGCAGCCTATCCTGTGTAAAGACTTCATGGTCGATACCTACCAAGTGTACTTAGCCCGTCACTATTCTGCTGACGCCATCTTGCTGATGCTATCGGTATTGAATGACGAAGAGTACCAAGCGCTGGCTGACGTTGCTCACTCACTCAACATGGGGATACTCACCGAGGTCAGCAACGAGCAAGAACTTCACCGTGCTGTCGCTTTAAATGCAAAAGTAATCGGCATTAATAACCGAAACCTTCGTGACCTTTCGACGGATTTAAATCGCACTAAAGCGCTGGCACCGCTGATTCGTGAACTGGCTCCAAACGCAGTGCTGATTTCAGAGTCTGGCATCTACACACATCAACAAGTTCGTGACCTTTCAACGTTTGCAGATGGCTTCCTAATCGGTAGCTCTCTAATGGCGGAGAAGAACCTTGAACTTGCGGTGCGTAAAGTCACGCTGGGCGAGAACAAGGTGTGTGGCCTAACCCACCCAGACGATGCAGCAAAAGCGTATCAAGCTGGTGCGGTATTCGGTGGTCTGATTTTCGTTGAAGCATCTAAGCGTTATGTGGATATCGAAGCGGCTCGTTTAACCATGAGCGGCGCACCCTTAAATTACGTCGGCGTGTTCCAAAATCACAGCGTAGCAGACGTGACGAAAACGGTATCTGAGCTCGGTCTGTTTGCTGTGCAACTGCACGGTGACGAGTCTCAAGCGTTTGTCGATGAACTAAAACAGTCACTACCTGAATGTGTTGAGATTTGGAAAGCTTACGGTGTTGATGCTGATGCTGAAGGCTCGCTGCCAGAATTACTGGAAAGCAACGTGACTCGCCACCTGTTAGATACTAAAGTGGGAGCTCAAACGGGTGGTACAGGCCAAGCATTCGACTGGAGCCTCATCAACAATCAAAGTGCAATCATGTTGGCGGGTGGTCTAAACCCAGACAATGCGAACCAAGCGGCTAAATTGGGCTGCTTAGGGTTAGACCTCAACTCTGGCGTTGAATCTGCGCCAGGTAAAAAAGATGCAGACAAGCTGCAACGCGCTTTTGCCGCGATTCGTAATTACTAAGCTT
Organism: Vibrio minamisatsumaniensis; assembly: GCF_050337445.1. Classification (NCBI taxonomy): domain Bacteria; kingdom Pseudomonadati; phylum Pseudomonadota; class Gammaproteobacteria; order Vibrionales; family Vibrionaceae; genus Vibrio; species Vibrio minamisatsumaniensis. Next base: position 16,018 of record NZ_JAKJSY010000013.1, read on the forward strand.
TTATACATTACGAGCCTAATGACTAGAAAACGATTTGTGGGCTTTGCCTTTTGCGAAGCTCAAACCAGATTAAATGACTTGGTGTAAATGCACATCAATAAAATTGAAGGAATAACACAATGGCTAAACTTGATGCCTACTTTGGTGAATACGGTGGTCAATACGTACCGCAGATCCTAGTACCAGCACTAGACCAACTAGAACAAGCGTTTATTGATGCACAAGCCGATCCTGAGTTCCGCAGCGAATTCATGACTCTCCTGCAAGAGTACGCGGGGCGACCAACGGCACTAACGCTCACTCGCAATCTGACTAAAGGTACAAAAACGAAACTGTACCTAAAACGTGAAGATCTCCTTCACGGCGGTGCTCACAAGACAAACCAAGTACTCGGTCAAGCGCTGCTTGCTAAACGTATGGGCAAAAATGAAATCATTGCTGAGACTGGCGCGGGTCAGCACGGCGTTGCAACCGCTCTAGCTTGTGCTCTACTCGGCCTTAAGTGTCGTGTTTACATGGGTGCAAAAGACGTTGAACGTCAAAGCCCGAACGTGTTCCGCATGAAACTCATGGGCGCAGAGGTTATCCCTGTTCATTCTGGCTCTTCAACGCTAAAAGACGCATGTAACGAAGCGCTACGTGACTGGTCTGCAACTTACGAAAAAGCGCACTACCTACTGGGTACTGCGGCTGGCCCTCACCCATTCCCAACGATCGTTCGAGATTTCCAGCGCATGATTGGTGAAGAAACCAAAAACCAGATCCTAGCGCGTGAAGGTCGCCTTCCAGATGCGGTTATCGCTTGTGTCGGTGGTGGTTCAAATGCTATCGGTATGTTCGCTGATTTCATTGAAGAAGAGTCCGTTCGTCTAATCGGCGTAGAGCCTGCTGGTAAAGGTATCGATACCGACCAACACGGTGCGCCACTTAAGCATGGTAAAACAGGCATTTTCTTTGGTATGAAAGCACCACTGATGCAAGATGAAAATGGCCAAGTAGAAGAATCTTACTCGGTCTCCGCAGGGCTTGATTTCCCATCCGTTGGTCCGCAACACGCTCACCTAAATGCCATTGGCCGCGCTGAATACGACAACGTAACCGATGACGAAGCACTGGAAGCGTTCCAATTGATTGCACGTAAAGAAGGTATTATTGCTGCGCTAGAGTCGTCCCATGCAGTGGCTCATGCCGTTAAAATGGCCCACGCTGATCCAGAGAAAGAGCAGCTATTGGTGGTTAACCTATCTGGCCGTGGTGACAAAGACATTTTCTCAGTACATGACATTCTTAAAGAGAAAGGAGAATTATAATGGATCGCTATCAATCACTCTTCACTCGCTTAGCGGAAAAGAATCAAGGCGCATTCGTACCATTCGTAACGGTTGGCGATCCTAACCCAGAGCAATCACTTAAGATTATGGAAACCTTAGTTGAAGCTGGTGCTGATGCGCTAGAGCTTGGTATTCCATTCTCTGATCCACTGGCTGATGGCCCAACAATCCAAGGCGCAAACATTCGTGCGTTAGAGTCAAAAGTCACACCCGATGTGTGCTTCGATCTTATTGGTCAAATTCGCGCTAAATACCCAGAACTGCCAATCGGCTTACTGATGTACGCAAACTTGGTCTATGCGCGTGGTATCGAGAATTTCTACCAGCGTTGTGCTAATGCAGGTATCGATTCAGTATTGATTGCGGATGTACCCACCAACGAGAGCGGCGAGTTTGTTGCTGCAGCTAACAAGTTTGGCGTTCACCCAATATTTATTGCTCCACCAACAGCAAGTGATGAGACGCTTCAATCGGTGTCTGAGCTCGGTGGTGGCTACACCTACCTACTTTCTCGTGCTGGCGTAACGGGTGCCGAAACCAAGGCAAACATGCCCGTAACGGCGCTGCTTGACCGCTTAAACCAGTTCGATGCGCCACCAGCACTGCTTGGATTCGGTATCTCTGCTCCAGAGCAAGTAAAAGAAGCAATCGAAGCTGGCGCTGCCGGGGCTATCTCTGGCTCAGCAGTTGTGAAAATCATTGAAAACCACGTTGAACAACCAGGCGCGATGCTTAAAGCATTGGCTGAATTTGTGACGCCAATGAAAGCCGCAACGCAGAAATAAGCAATAAGCAATAAGCTCCCACTCGTGCGACGATTTACACTGTGGGAGTTTTTCTTTAAACATACGCTCCCCCTATCAATTGTTACAGACTTGATCTAAACAGCACTTCACACAAACCCACGGCACGCCAATAACACCTCATCAAAACATAGTTTCAATTTATAAATCATAATGGCAAACCCACAAGCAAACGTTTGCTCTGAGCAATAAAACACCGGCTCATTTCGGATTATCGACTTTTAATGATATTTCACATTCGCTGATATTGATAAATGTAAAGGATACGTGTAAAACTCTTCGCGAAATATTTATCCAATGCGAAATCATACGTTGGTGAGTAATTCTGGGATTTTTATATTTAGTAGCACGGAGGTTATGGAAGTGTTAAAAGAAAAGAATTTACTAAGCAACATCGGCATTCAAGTCGTGATTGCTATGATCATCGGTACCGCAGTTGGTGCGATGATGGGCCACAACGCAACAATGTTCGCTCCTCTGGGGGCTATCTTTATCAACTTGATCAAGATGCTGGTCATTCCGCTTGTGGCGGTTGCGCTAATTTCAGGTGCCGCAGGTCTAGGCAATAGCTCATCAGCCGGTAAAGTGGGGATCGCAACACTGGGTTACTTTGCACTGACGTCTGCGCTTGCTGTCGCACTAGCGCTAGTCATGGGTGAAGTGTTCGAACCGGGTCATGGTATCGATGTAACGGGTGTTCAAGGCATGTTCTCTTCTGAATACGCTGCGAAAGGTGAACTTCCAACGTTCTGGGCAACCATCACAGGCATGATCCCTACCAACGTTTTTCAATCATTGAATGAAGCAAACATTCTACAAATTCTCGTTTTCTGCTTATTCTTTGGTATCGCAATTTCTAAACAAGCGAAAGAAAAACGTGATCCAATCATCAATGGTGTAAACACGATTGTTGACGCTATGGTTTGGATGATTAACAAAGTTATGATCATCGCTCCACTTGGCGTGTTCGGCCTAATGGCAGAAGCTGTGGGTACATTCGGTTTTGGCGCGCTTATGGTTGTGTTCAAACTGTTCGTTGTCTACATCGCTGCGATTGCGATCTTCGGCTTTGTGGCTTACCCACTGATGATTCAAATCTTCACTAAGACTTCTGCGAAAAAGTTCCTTGTTGCAATGAAGAAACCTCAAGCGGTTGCCCTATCAACAGCTTCTTCAATGGCGACGCTGCCAGTAACAATGGACACCGTTGAAAACGAGCTTGGTGTAAGAAAATCTACGGCTTCATTTGTTCTACCACTTGGTGCAACAATCAACATGAGTGGTAACGCAATTTACTACGGTCTGGTTGCTGTCTTCTTCGCACAACTGTTCAACATCGACCTATCGTTGGGTGCTTACGTTGCTATCATCATAACCTCTACATTGGGTGCGGTTGGCCAAGCCGGTGTTCCTGGTCCTTCATTCTTAGTTGTTGCGGTACTACTTGCAGCCGGTATTCCAATCGAAGGTCTACCTCTTCTATTCGCTCTAGACCGTATTTTCGATATGATCCGTACGGCTCTGAATATCACGGGTGATGCAGCGTGTGCAGTGATCGTTGATTCTCTAATCAAAGACGATGTGAAAGAAGCTGAACTGCAAAAACAGCAAGCGTAATAATTAAACGCTAAGTGGGTGGTGGCTTAAATTGGCACCACCAACCATGAATGAAAAATCCGAGAGCTTGACCGCCCTCGCGGATTTTTTATTTTTGGTATTGCCACTGGTTAGGCATTCATCTATAGACCAATCCGCGCCAAAGATATCAAACGTGACGTAATTAGAGATTGTCTTATCATCAATGTACAGTCGATCGTCAGAATGAGAAATTCACTATTCTCAAAATGAAACTATTTTATCTCTGTTACGTATTGATTGTCAGAGAATAGAACCTACCTTCCTTTAACTATATGAAAAGAAATTCAATTTTATTTGGTCGGGAATTTGTTCTGTTCCGTTGGAGAAAATGGCATTCGAATTGCTTTGTCATAGGTAACCCAACCAATCTTAAGCAGGTTGCACCGATATCACTGCAGCTTGTCACGGAGGATAGGCTATGACCTTACAAAGACATACGTATTACGGCTTAATTCACCATGGAATCAAAACCCTGTTAATGGACAGAATTGGCCACTTCACTGAGCGTGAATATCACGAGTATCTTGACCTTACAACCGGCAAATCGACGTGTTTCGCGATGAGTGAGCAAGAGCCTGAAAACACCTTAGACAATTTGAAGAGCGAAGGTTACCTTGAAGATATCAAGAAGCTGATACCTCGTTATCAAACCACATCAATGCGATAACACGTTCCGACACGATAAAGCGGTTAGATGTAATTAATTGGCACCCAATTGTCTCGGGCTATTTTGCATCGAGACAAATTTGGTTAGACTGTCTGCAACTCAACTAACTGGATATTCAGTGCCACATGAAACAAATTCTTGATTTCATACCTCTCATTATTTTCTTTGCGCTTTATAAGATGTACGACATCTATACCGCAACCGGTGCTTTGATCATCGCATCCGCAGTACAAATTGTTTTGATGTACTTAATTTATAGAAAAGTAGAAAAAATTCAGGTGATCACTTTCCTAGTGGTCGCGGTGTTTGGCGGCATGACCATTTCCCTGCATGACGATAACTTCATAAAATGGAAAGTCACCATCGTTTACGCACTGTTTTCTATCGGCCTGACAGTCAGCCATCTTATGGGTAAATCAGCGATTAAAAGGATGTTGGGCAAAGAGATTACACTGCCCGACGTCGTGTGGAGCAAAATTAACTGGGCATGGACCCTATTTTTTGCTGTTTGTGCACTCCTCAATATTTACGTTGCTTTCAACCTTCCTCTCGATGTTTGGGTGAATTTCAAAGTCTTCGGCTTGCTGATCGCGACCTTTGTTTTCACTTTGCTGACGGGAGCTTATATCTATAAGCATGTACCTAAAGATCAGTTTCAGCCCAAAGATCAAGATCAGCACCAAAACGAGCAACAAGCGCTCTCAGATCAAAATACTAAAGAAAAATAGCCGATTGCTAGCAACATTATCAACCGGCTATTTGGCCAATGATGCTCATGTTCATTGGCCCGTGATTTATTTTTGTTCGCAGAAGACATGAAAGGCAAGACCGCTGCAAGTCTGATAAACACCTCTATTTTTAATTGAAAACAATCAATACCATTAAGAGTACAACAATGACTATTCAATCAACTTTAAACCCGATTGGTTCTTTACTTCTTCGCACTTTAGCGATGCCCTCTGATACCAATGCAGCAGGCCAAATATTCGGCGGTTGGATAATGTCTCAACTGGATCTGGCGGGTGGTATACTGGCGAAAGAGATCTCTAACGGCAAGATTGTCACGGTTTCAGTATCGAGTATCGAGTTCAAGCAGCCAGTGTTAGTGGGTGACGTTGTGTGTGTTTATGGTGACTGTACTAAGATTGGTCGTAGTTCGATGAATATTGACTTAGAAGTATGGGTTAAACCTGTACTTGACCACGGCATCGGCGATCGTTACAAGGTGTGCGGTGCGACATTCAACTATGTCGCTGTCGATGAAAGTGGTAAGCCTCGTCCAATCAAAAAATAGTGTGTCTCATCGCGCTAGCGCATTCTAAGGTCTTTAGTCATTTTCATTAAAAAAAGCTGAAGACCTTGCTCCTCTCCCACCTCATTTCACAATTTCTTCTTATTCCCTCTTCCAATAGCCATTAGTTCGCGTAAATTAACCAGATAGCAAATTTAATCGCTGTCATTCAGTGAAGTAAAATAAGGATATCTCAACATGTGGTACGTAATTTTTTCTCAAGACGTCGAAAACTCATTAGCAAAGCGCCAAAGTGTTCGCCCACAACATTTAGAACGCCTGCAAACACTTCACGATGAAGGCCGACTTCTCACAGCCGGCCCTATGCCTGCTATCGATTCCGATAATCCAGGTGAAATGGGGTTCACTGGCTCGACTGTGATTGCTGAGTTCAATTCGATAGAAGACGCGCAAACATGGGCTGATGCAGACCCATACGTTGATGCGGGTGTCTACCAAAACGTCATCGTCAAACCATTCAAGAAAGTGTTTTAACGTGAAAAAATGGATTATTGTCTCAGTCGCTGTTGCGCTACTCTCTGGCTGTGCTTCAGCGGAGCGTGAGCAGCAAAGACAGCTGGAAATGATGGCACAAAACCGAGCGGGGGTTCTCTCTGCCGGCTTGCCGATCGAGTATGGTCCATTGTCGATCATGCGCGTGCTAGCCAAAAGCACCGTTATCGAACTTATGATGATCTACAACCAAGATGCCAAAGGGGCGAAACCTTTAAACCAAGTTGTAGAGATGAGTGTGAACAGCTATTGCACTAACTCTGAAGTAAGATCACACCTAGACATGGGACTGGCTTACAACATCAAGATTCGTAACACTCGAGGACAGTTGATGGTTGACAAGCTGATCACTAAAGAGACGTGTCAGAGCAGCTAGATTCGAGATTCGAACAAGCATCAATCCCAAAGGCCCCGCATCGCGAGGCCTTTGTTTTTAGGGCGTTACATTCTAACGAAGTTATCGAGGTTTTTAACAAGCTAGGATGACCCGTTATTGACTACGATTAGTATCAAGCTTCTGCGACGGTCCACTCTTTACGTAGCGCTTTAGTGGCTGCAACTAAATTAGCAAGTGCGGCTTCTGTTTCTGCCCAATTCCGGGTTTTAAGGCCGCAATCAGGGTTTGCCCATAAGCGTTCCACCGGAATTTTCTCAGCCGCTTTCTTAAGCAAGTCGATGATCCACTCTTCTGATGGAATGTTTGGTGAGTGAATATCATAAACACCAGGTCCAATCGCATTCGGATAATTAAACGCTTCAAACGCTTTGAGCAATTCCATATTCGAGCGAGAAGTTTCAATGGTAATCACATCGGCATCTAACGCAGCCACAGAATCAATGATCTCATTAAACTCGCTGTAACACATATGGGTATGAATTTGCGTTTCTGGCTTAGCGCTCGCGGCTGAAATTTTAAAGGCATCGACCGCCCACTCTAAGTATTCTGCATGGTCACGCTTTTTCAGCGGCAAGCCTTCACGAATGGCAGGTTCATCAATTTGAATAATGTTGATCCCTGCATCTTGTAGATCAGACACCTCATCACGCAGCGCAAACGCCAGTTGGTTGGTGATCTCTTTGCGAGAGATATCTTCACGTGGGAATGTCCAGCACAAGATAGTCACAGGCCCAGTCAGCATCCCTTTCATCTGCTTAGCTGTTAATGACTGAGCATACGTCGACCACTCCACCGTGATCGGTTTTTCACGTTCGATATCTGCGACCACAATCGCCGGTTTTACGCAGCGTGAACCATAACTCTGCACCCAACCAAATTGAGTGGTTTGGAAGCCGGCTAAGTTTTCTGCAAAGTACTCCACCATGTCATTGCGTTCCGCTTCGCCGTGTACAAGTACATCCAAATCTAACGCTTCTTGGCGCTTAACCGCATCGGCTATGTGGCCTTTCAATGCCGTGTTGTATTCCGCTTCACTCAGTTTGCCAGTACGGTAAGCACTGCGTTGAACACGGATCTCCCCTGTTTGTGGAAACGAACCAATGGTTGTGGTTGGTAACAACGGTAAGCCGAGTACTTCAGACTGATGCGCGGCACGTTCTGCGTATGGAGCACTGCGCTCAGCTAATGCTTTAGTTATGGTATTGATTCGAGCTTGCACTTGTGGCTTGTTCACATGTGTGGCGCTCTTGCGTGCAACAATCGGTTGGCTGTAAGTCTCACACGCCAAAATGGCATTTTGATCGCCATCCAACGCGGCCCCCAATAAGCTCACCTCAGTGACTTTCTGTTTGGCAAAAGCAAACCAACTCTTCACTTCTTCGCTGAGTGTATCTTCGAGTTCAAGGTCAACCGGGCTATGCAGCAACGAACATGAACTCGCGATCCACAATTTGTCTCCCAGCTTCTCTTTGACTGGCTGCAGTTTCTCGAGTAACGCCGCTAAATCAGCTCGCCAAACATTGCGTCCATTGATTACCCCCGCCGATAGCACCCAACCTTCAGGTAGTTTATTCACCACTTCATCAAGTTGTTGTGGTGCCGCAGCCAAATCAATGTGTACGCCATTCACTGGCAGCTTTATGATCTGGTCTAACGTATCGGTCACCGAATCAAAGTAAGTGGTAAGCAATAGTTTTACATCGCCTTGAATCACTTGATACGCCAGTTTGAATGAATCGACCCACTGGCTTTCAAGCTCAAGAGAAAGGATAGGTTCATCGATTTGCACCCACTCAACACCCAACTTAGTAAGTTTTGCTAAAATCGCTTGATAAGCGGTGAGAAGACGCGGAAGCAAAGATAAACGATCAAAGCCCGCTTCCACTTCTTTACCTAGGTATAAGTAAGACAGTGGACCAAGAAGGACAGGTTTTACGTTATGCCCCGCTGCAATCGCTTCACTCACTTCGTCAAACAGTTGTGGCCAACTCACTTCAAAGGTGTCGTCTTTACTGAACTCAGGAACAATGTAGTGGTAGTTAGTGTTGAACCACTTAGTCATGTCGGAAGCCGCTGCACCATCTTTAGCGCTTTCAGCGCCGTGTTTACCACCACAACAGGTGGATTGTGTTTGAGATTGTCCACGCCCAACTCGAAATAAAGTATCTAAATCTGGGAAGGCTTTTTCATCTTCTGATCCACCAGCATGACGTTTCGGCACATGACCGAGAAGCAGAGTCGTTGTTAGAACATGGTCGTACCATGCGAAGTCACCCGCTGTTGCAAAGCTTAGATTTGCGTCAGCTTGTACCTTCCAGTTACGATTTCTCAGTTCACTGCCGAGTTGCTTTAACGCCGATTGACCAATTTCGCCGCGCCAGTACTTCTCTAGTGTGAATTTAAGTTCACGTTTTTCGCCGATACGTGGGTAACCTAAAATATGCGTTGTTGTCGTCATAAACCTGTTCCTTATTCAATAATTTTAATATCCAGTCAGACGGCCTATCCGATTAAATCTTTTCAAAGAAGGCGTCTGGATGGCTAAACTATCTACCTAATCTGAACGATCAACAACGTCCAAATATTCATCTTGTTTATTAATAATTTTCATTTTGAATAATCTTAAGATAAAAAATAAAAATCCATCTGGACATCTAGACGTTTACAAAAGCTCAAAAACCCCGTAGGGTGATTATTAAGAAATATTGAATTGGCTTAGGGAATATGAGGAATACTCATGATAGAGCTTAAACACCTTCGAACATTAACCACCTTGAGAGACAGCGGCTCGCTAACAGCGACGGCAACTTCTCTCCATCTGACTCAGTCGGCACTTTCTCATCAATTGAAAGATCTTGAAGCACGTATTGGCGGCCAGCTTTTCCTCCGTAAAACTAGGCCCGTAAAATTCACCTCTGAAGGGGAGATATTGCTTAAGCTGGCAGATGAGATACAACCCAAAGTCGCGAAAGCAGAAAACGAGCTCGCGAGCCTAAAGGAGGATGTGAATGGTCGGTTGCACATGGCGATCGAGTGTCACTCGTGTTTTCAATGGTTGATGCCTGCCCTGAAAGAGTACCAAGTGGCATGGCCAACCGTCACCCTTGACTTTTCATCAGGCTTTGGCTTTGAGCCCCTACCTGCGTTAATGGCTGGCGAATTAGATTTGGTGATTACCTCTGATATCCAGCCGCGTTCTGAGGTGCACTACGAACCGCTGTTCGATTTTGAAATGCGCTTGATTACTGCTATTAACTCACCTTTAGCGGAAAAGCAGATCATTGAGCCGCAAGACCTGAGTGATATCACCATGCTCTCCTACCCTGTTCAAAAGCAGCGTCTCGATGTTGTGAAGCACTTTTTACAACCCGCAGGCGTCGACCCTAAAAAATGGAAACAGGCAGACAACACGTTAATGTTGGTACAAATGGTATCGGCAGGCTTAGGGGTCGCTGCACTACCCAACTGGGCGATCAGTGAGTTTTCAAGGCAAGGGTTGATCGCCAGCAAACCATTGGGCAAAGGGCTATCAAGACGCCTATTTGCAGCAGTCAGAAATTCAGAAAAAGACAAACGTTACCTACAAGCTTTTTTTAGCACCGCAAGGCAGCAAAGTAAGAGTCACTTAGATGGGATTAAGGTTGTTTAACAGATTCCGTGTTGGGCGAGTTTGAGCAGTGTTAGCTTCACTAGGCAACCGTCAGAAACAAGAAAGTCACAGACCATCTGTGACTTTTTTATTATCAATACAGACAATAGCGACACTTTTTCATTCACGATAGCTGATGCACTCGTCCGCTATTTATCTTGGGTAAGACTTAAACTGATTCGTCAATGGATCGTACTGGTAGCCAAGCATATCAAGCTTACCCACGACACTCTCTATATCCATTTCATACATACTGATCAGTTCTTCAAAGCTATCGCATTCTAAACGAAGTTTTTCATTCACGATGCCCAGCAAAATAATGCTATCGAAACCTTTAACGTTGCTTAAATCCATCTCGAACTCCTTACGAACACACCGACTAGAGTTAAGTTTAGAACGCTTACCCGCGCCACGCTAAAAAACCGATCACACTTCTTGACGAAAGTGAGTGATTAAAGTGCCCAAACTGGCGTTAAACCAACGACTGCCGCCAATAACATCAGCAACGAAATCGTCAACTGTAATTTTTCAGGCGTTTTAACGAACAATAAATGCCAACACCACACCACGATAGACGAGATCAACAAAGCAAAACTAAATAACAATGTTGAAATCACCGGTTCCAGTTGTGCCTCAGGCAGTGAATAAACATTGATCACGGTGGCTAGCACCACCAGCATGCCACTGAGTATACCCACAACAGGGAGAACACGATGAAAGGCTTGTAAGCGCGTTCTTGCAATTGTCAGCAGAAGATGGCTGAACACTGAGCCCAACAATACCACGAGTAACAAGGTCGTGATCATACCAACCGTGGTTGCTTGTTCTGTTGCTTGGATAGCTACGTATGACAGCGCTAAACCACAAGCTAGATACATCACCCAAATGGGGCCAGCGTCGCGTGTTTTGTTAGTTTGAACTTGAGAATAGAAATAGAAGATTGCAAATACGATCAGAAAAGCTTCGATCTTAAGAGAAGATACGGCGAGCCACAGTACGCCAATCGCGGGTAACATTTTGTGAATGCGGCCACGTTGACCTGGGCAAATGTCCCCCTTCACTAAGATTAAAGTTAACATCAGTTGAGCTCCCAATAACATCGGAGCAAATTGCATTAGTAACGTTTCGACCATTATGGATCTACTTATTCAGAGATATTTTCGCGAATAATATCAAAATCTGCCCTGAACACTAATCAAAATCGCAAATTAGCGGCGTCATTCATGGCTTCAACTCGGCTTTTGTATAGCGATTTTATCCGTAAGATCACCCAAACGTCGAAAGACATCAGTACGAGCAGGGGCATGTTCTACTGGCTAGTCTAGCTTCATGCCGCTATAATTCCCGCCTCAAAAATCAGAGGTTGAAATATGTACAGCGATATCACTCCTATTCACGAACACAAAAAATACTGGGCCGAGTGTTACGGAACAGCACCCTTTCTGCCGACCAGTAGAAAGGAGATGGATGCGCTTGGATGGGATAGCTGTGACATTATTATTGTAACGGGCGATGCCTATGTCGATCACCCGAGCTTTGGTATGGCGATCATCGGCCGTCTGCTTGAAGCTCAAGGTTTCCGCGTGGGCATTATTGCTCAACCAAAGTGGGACAATAAAGATGCCTTCATGAAGCTAGGTAAACCTAACCTATTCTTCGGCATCACAGCGGGTAACATGGACTCCATGATCAACCGCTACACCTCTGATCGAAAATTACGTCACGATGATGCTTACACACCGAACAATGAAGGTGGCAAGCGTCCTGACCGTGCAACTCTGGTTTATTCTCAACGTTGTCGTGAAGCTTACAAAGGCACGCCAATCGTACTTGGTGGTATTGAGGCGAGTTTGCGTCGTGTGGCTCACTACGACTACTGGTCGGATAAAGTTCGTCGCTCTGTATTGTTTGATGCAAAAGCGGACATTCTTCTTTTTGGTAACGCTGAGCGTGCACTGGTTGAAGTGGCACACCGCATTGCCGATGGCGAAGACATGTCTACGCTGACCGATATTCGTGGTACTGCTATCAATCTCCCTGCGGCCCCTGAAGGCTTCAAGATCATTGACTCTTCTCGTATCGAAAAGCCGAATAAAGCGTACGTTCCGGTAAACCCATACGAAGTTGAAACCCAGTGTGATACCAAGAAAGACGAAAAAGAAGAAGTAAAAGCGCAACCTATTACTATTCGCCCTTCTCGTCACGATGCAAAAACAACAGCGGTGCGTATTCCAGGTTACGAAAAGCTAAACAATGACCGTATTCTTTACGCTCACGCTAGCCGTATTCTGCACCTTGAGACAAACCCGTACTCAGGTCGTGCTCTGATTCAACGTCACGGTGATCGCGAGCTTTGGGTTAACCAAGCGCCCATTCCATTGACTACAGAAGAGATGGATTACGTGTTTGGCCTTGCTTACAAGCGTGTTCCGCACCCAATGTACGGCAAAGCGAAAATCCCGGCATACGACATGATCAAAACCTCGGTGAACATCATGCGTGGTTGTTTTGGTGGTTGCTCTTTCTGCTCAATCACAGAGCACGAAGGTCGTATCATTCAGAACCGTTCGAAAGAATCCATCTTGGATGAAATCGAAGAGATTAAAGATAAAGTACCGGGCTTCACAGGCACCATTTCTGACTTGGGCGGCCCAACGGCGAACATGTACCGGTTAGGTTGTTCTGATCCAAAAGCTGAAATTAACTGTCGTCGTCCATCGTGTGTGTTCCCGAAAATCTGTGAAAAGCTAAACACAGACCATCAACACACCATCGACCTGTACCGCTCTGCGAGAAAAGTGCCGGGCGTTAAGAAGATCATGATCGCTTCTGGTGTACGTTACGACTTAGCGATTGAATCTCCAGAATACGTTCGTGAGCTTGTGACTCACCACGTGGGTGGTTACTTGAAGATTGCTCCAGAGCATACTGAAAAAGGCCCACTGGATCTGATGATGAAACCGGGCATGGGCACTTACGATCGTTTCAAAGAGATGTTCGAGAAGTACAGCGCTGAAGCCGGTAAAAAGCAGTACCTAATTCCTTACTTCATCTCTGCTCACCCGGGCACAGAAGATGAAGACATGCTTAACCTTGCAATGTGGCTAAAAAAGCACAACTACGAGTGTGACCAAGTACAAAACTTCTACCCATCGCCAATGTGTAATGCCACGTCGATGTACTACTCAGAGACTAACCCTCTGAAACGCGTGAAATATAAGAAGCGTGAAGATGTTCCTGTACCAAAAGGTGATCGTCAACGTCGTCTGCATAAAGCACTGCTTCGTTATCACGATCCTGAAAACTGGAAACTCATCCGTGAAGCGCTGATCAACATGGGCAAACAGCACTTGATTGGCGACAAAGCAAACTGCCTAGTACCCGCAGAAGACTTTGATGCACAAACTCCAGCACAACGTCGTAAATCTGGTCGTCACGGCTCACAGCGCTTTGCGACGAAACACAGTAAGTCGCAGCCAGGTCTGGGTGGCGAAAGCCCACGTAACCATAAACCCGGTGGCAACAAGCCTAAACCGGGCGGTAAGAAGCCAACGGGTAGCCAAGGTAACGGCAATCAGGGCAACGGAAAGCAGCACGGTAATGGTAACGCGGATAAACCAACGACTGGCTTCATTAAGAAAGGTAGTCAGCAATCGCAAGGTAATGGCGGCGGAAACGGTAAACCAAACCGTAACAAAGCGGGCAACGGCCAAGGTGGCAAACCTGCGAGTAACGGTAAAAACCGCCAGCGTGCAGCACAGCGTTAATCTGTGTTCGTTCCAGTAAAAACACAAAGCGCAGCATCTCGCTGCGCTTTTTCCTATTCTGCACCTTTATCTCTCTCACGAAAAAGCCAATAGACTCGTAGTACCAAGTTCAATATTCAACGAAAACTTGATTTAGTTGGTTTACAGCGCTTGCAGGCTACTGGATACTTGTGCGTCCTATTTGATATGAAAATGCTGGCTCTTAAGTCAGCATTTTATATAAGTGCGATGAAACTAAATAATAGCCCTGTAACTCAGCATCAATATAACGACCACACCTTTTTCTTAAAGCGTGACGACCAGCTTCACTCTCATTTTTGTGGCAACAAAGCCAGAAAGTTTATGAAGCTACTGGAAGACGAGTACCCAAACACCACCACTCTAATCAGCTATGGTTCCGCTCAAGCTAACTCATTGTTCTCGCTCGCTGCACTGGCAAAAATTAAAGGCTGGACGCTTGAATTTTACGTCGACCACCTACCCCAATGGTTACAAGAACGCCCAATAGGCAACTACCGTGGTGCCATCGATCTTGGGGCTAAGGTCATTTCAGTCAAAGAAATCGGCTCTGAGCTTCATCCACAAGCGTATATTGAACAAGTAAGACAGCCCAACTCTCAATGCATTGTATTACCTGAAGGTGGACGTTCTCAGCTTTCTGAATATGGTGTGAAACAACTGGCGATGGAAATACTCGGCTGGACACGTTTCCAAAACAAGAACGATTTCGTGGTGGCTCTACCAGCAGGCACCGGCAGTACCGCTCTGTATCTGCACAAACATTTAAAAGTTCACGACATCCCGGTATTGACCTGTGCGTGTGTGGGTGGCAGTGACTACCTAACGCAACAATTTAATGAACTGGGTGAAACCGATCACCCACATATCTTACCGCTTAACGCCAAGCACCACTTTGGTAAACTGTATCAACAGGACTATCAAACTTGGTTGGATCTGCAAGAGCAAACCGACATTGAATTTGACCTACTTTATGATCCATTGATGTGGCAATGCTTAGAACAGTGGCAACAAGACAACCCAGATAAAACCATCATCTACATCCATCAAGGTGGCATCTTAGGTAATGAGTCGATGTTGCCACGCTATCAACGTAAGTACCCAGAACTTCGAAATAGCCACGCCAGTAATAACGCTGCTAACACAACTTGGTAGTAATCCGTTCTTTTCTACTCTAAAACCCCGCATCTCTGAGAACTGAGAATTTCTTAGCGCATAATGAATAGCCATCGCCCTTATCTCGATGGCTGTTTATCAGCGATTCCCCCTCTTGCTATCACACATTTCAAGTAAACAACAGAAACCTGGCGAGGATCATCACGTTATCTATACTTTCATATTGGAACGTCAATAGTCACCGAAAGGAAGAACGCATGCGAAAACTCACAACGCTCGGCCTGTTTTCAGTTTTACTGCCCTTCTCTGCGATTTCAGGGGAAAACGTCACTTACCAAGTTGATGGGATGGATTACGAAGGTTATTGGAGTGAAGCCAGTGATCAAGCGCCTTTGGTGCTGCTAATACACGATTGGGATGGCTTAACCGATTACGAAAAGAAACGCTCTGAGATGCTCAACGAACTCGGTTACAACGTATTCGCCATCGATCTATTCGGTAAAGGCATTCGCCCGACGGAGGTGAAAGACAAAAAGCAACACACCGGTGAGCTGTATAAAGACAGAGAGAAAATGCGTGCGCTGCTTAACGCAGGAGCAATGGAAGCTAAACGACTTGGGGGTAACTTAGATAACAACGTGATGATGGGTTACTGCTTTGGCGGAGCCGCCGTACTGGAAGCCGCTCGCGCCGGTATTCCATCGAAAGCTTATGTGACCTTTCATGGTGGTTTATCAACACCCAAAGGGCAAAACTATTCTCAAACCAAAGCGCCCGTTGTTGTATTCCACGGAACGGCTGACGCCATGATCTCTATGCAAGACTTTGGCAACCTCGCAGCTCAACTTGAAGCGACCAAAGTTCCGCATGAAATGATCACTTATAGTGGTGCGCCACATGCCTTTACCGTATTTGGCTCAAACAATTATCAACAACAAGCTGACCAAAAGTCTTGGGAACGCTTTACTCAGTTGTTAAAAACCACCACCAGATAAAAGATTCTTTATCTTCGATGTTATGCGCACGGGCCATATTTTGATAACGCATTAAGCTATCCCAGTACACCGATATAAAAGCGGGGCATTGAACAATGCTAGGAGTTTGGCTAAAACGAGAAAACCCCAGCATTTCTGCTAGGGTTCTGAATAGTGGTGGAAGGATGGGGATTTGAACCCCAGATACGCTATAAACGTATACTCGCTTTCCAGGCGAGCGCCTTAAGCCACTCAGCCATCCTTCCACAAATTGTGTGTTGAGCTTGTCACTCAACGAGGCGCTACTTTATTGATTATGCTTGCTTTGGTCAAGAGGCATTATCAAAAAAAGTGCCTTTTTCAGTTTGTTCGATTACAAATTAACTCATTAGATCAAAAACAAACCAAATTTTATTCTATCGCTATACTTAAGCTTGCTGATAATAGCCGGGCACTCGAAACCATTTACGACACATGTCGAGAAAGTAACCGTACAGTACGCCCATACCACAAGAGATAACCGCATTACTGGTTACAGCCGTAACGATCTGGTCGCCTGAAGCACCAACCGCCCACAGAATACCGATATAGACAGGTGACTGAAACAACACGTAAGCCATAAGATCGGACAAATTTTTCATCAATGAACTTTGCGAAAGCTTTGCACCGTTGCGCAAGAACCAATCACGAAAGACACCATAAGACCAAGCAATAGCAATGTTGACCGGAATAGATAATGTTCGAGAAGCAAGAGATTGCTCAAACGTCATACCCGAAATAAACACTTCTACGATCATGCCCGAAATAAAACAAAAAACGACCATAGCTACGGTATCCGCCAATGCGTTTCGAATACAAAATGGACCACGAGTTTTCATTGATGCCTAACCCAAAATATATCACTAACCAATTAGCGACTCGGTAACATATAACTGAGGCATTCTCACGCCTCACCAGATAATGTCACCATTAAACCACAACATAAGTAGTCATACATTCCAAATTAAAATTCAAGTGGTAAGTTTACAACCAAAAACCCAATTAAAAACAGTCACTATCACCAAAAAAACACATAGAGGTCAAACATTAAACAATTCACCCTTTTTATTTAGTAATTAAACAACATCTTAGTCGTGTTTATCCTCTTTCGAGATCTTCGTTTCATGATACTGATAGAGTTTATTCGAATAGCGAAATAATGCATCATCGAGCTCACGCTCATCAATTGGTTTAGCAATAATGTAATCAACGCCGGCACCGAGCAAACGCTCACGAGTCTCTTTAAAAACATCAGCAGTACAACCAAATATCAATATTGATGAAACATCGCCAAGTAAAGCGCGAATCGCGGTGGTTGATTCAACGCCATCCATCACCGGCATATGGTTGTCCATCAACACTAAATCAAAGTGCTCAGCGACGATAGCTTGTATCGCTCGCTCACCATTTTCGACGCTTTTACACACAAACCCTTTACTGCTCATGAAAGTTTCCATGATGACAGTGTTGGTTCGGTTATCCTCAGCAATCAACACTTTTAGGCCAGAATAATCCTGCTTTTTATGCGGTAAGGTCTCTATCTTACCCGGCTGACATGGCAGTATCTTTAATTGAACAATGAAGCTGGTACCTATCCCTTCTTCACTGCTCACGGTAATGCTCCCATTCATGAGCTGAGCGATCTTTTTAACGATGGCTAAACCTAACCCTGTACCGCCAAACCGTCTTGTCGTCGAAGATTCCGCTTGTTCAAAAGGTTTAAAAATGCGTTTTTGGGCTTCTCTAGAGATACCAATTCCGGTGTCACGAACCTTAATGCGAAGGTAAGTATTGTCATCTTCTACCACCTCCTTAAAGTAAACCTCGACAAAACCTCTAGCGGTAAACTTCACTGCGTTGTTCAACAAATTGAACAAGATTTGACGCAAGCGTGCTTTGTCTGAGAAGTACCAACGGCCAGAGGGGACCTCGGAGTAGACTTTGAATTGAAGCCCTTTCTCAGAAGACAGTGTGTAGTAAATACTATTAATACTGCCAATAATCGAATCAAGCGGAAATCGAGTTTCATCGAGATCAAGTCTGCCCTGCTCGATTTTTGAATAGTCCAAGATTTCATTGAGCAATGTCATCATATGATCGCCAGATTCATACAAACTCTTGAGATGCTTCTCTTGCTCAATGTTTAAAGGGGTTTTTAGTAGGATTTGAGCGGTACCCAGAACCCCATTCATTGGGGTACGAATTTCATGTGATAAAGTCGCTAAAAACGCTGTTTTCGCATTAGTTGACGCTTGAGCTTTGACTTTTTCCGCTTCCAAATAGATCGTCTTTTCATTAAACGTTTTGATCAGATGGCCAATTTCATCATCACTCGAATAATCGACATCAATAATATCCCCAGCTCGAGAACCATCAATTTTTGCCGCGATGGTTGTAATCGGACTGATCAAATAACGATTAAGTAAGTAGTAACCCGCCATCACGCATAACAATAAAAGTGGGACAATACCGCCTTCAATACTCATTACCTGGCGAAATACCTCATCGGATACCAGTGACTTTGAGTTGACGACATCAACTTGCCAACCAAAATCGCCAAATTGATTATTGCTGATGTATATCCCTTCAACGAGATTGAAGTTATATGAAATCAACACTTGATTGAACTTATCTCGCAGTACGATACCTAGATCATACTCTTCAGCATGATTCTTAATAAAGCCCAATAACTCTTCAAGAGAAAGGTCCACGGTCACCACACCCGCGAAAGTTCCGTCGTCATAATAAGGCGAAGAGGCGGTGATCATTCTAACGTGCGTGTAGGGATCGATATACACCCCACTCCACTCGACGTCGCCTCGAGCTTGGTTCGCGGCAGCGATGTACCAACTTTCTTGGTGATAAGGTACATTTTTGGGGTTGTTGTAAGAAAAAATCTGATCAATTTTGCCATCGTCAGCTTTATTGAAAAAATAGCTGTTGAGAAGCTTATTGGAGTCCAGTGAATAAGGTTCCGGCCAAATACCAACACTGACGATCATATCATCACTTGCCGCCAACATAGACTTGCATAGCGGAGTAACGTCATCGCCATGACTATGCGCCTGAGCAAGACCCACTAAACCATCAACAAAACCTTTCGAACTGTTGAACGGCTCGGTAATCAATGCAGACAACAGTTGTGTACGTAAGTCTATATTCTGTTGCAGTTTGTCGCGTACAGGGGACTCGACAACGTAATAAGTCACACTGCCGATGATGGCAATAAACGTCGCGAGGTATAAACCAAGCGCTACCATGCTTTTTTTCTTTAAAGACGATCGTATCTGCATAATTTATTGTTGTTTTCTTTTCTATTGAACTGAATTTTTATCATTAATGATATCAAGCCTTTTTAGATTGAAGCTTGATTGGTGCAAGTTCATTGGTACTATAAGCGCAAATATATTCCCTTTACGGTACCTCACTTTGACTTTACAAGATATTCTTGCGCTTCCAGAGTTGGAAGGAAAACTAATTACAGAACACAAAACCATGGGATTTGTCACTGCAATGGCAGCAGCCCCTAATGTGTTAACCCCTCATGAGTGGTTACCCTTCCTTTGGGGGGGAGAACACGTTGCTCCGTTTACTGATGGTGAGCAACTTGAAAACTACATTGAAGTTATCATCACACTTTGGAATAAAACTCGTCCCGAACTGATTGAAGGTACTTGGGCTTGGCCTGAAGCTTGCCAATTAGACGATGAAGAAGTCGTCAACTCGGCCGCTCGCGATTTTTGCGAAGGCTTACTTCAAGGTTGGCAGGTTACCCGTGACGACTGGGAAACCTTAATGCCTGAAGAGACTGAAGATAACGCTCTTATTGGAGGCGTACTCCTTTCATTGAGCATGCTTTTTGACCCTGAGACCTCAATTGCGACATTGGCAGAGCAAGGCATTGAAGGACTTGAGCAATTTGAAGAAATCTTTAACGCGGTTCCTGTGATGCTATGTGGCTTAACTCAGCGCGGTATCGCATTGGCCGAAGCGCAATAAACACCGTCCAAATGTTTAGAATAATAAGGCCTCTCAGAGGCCTTATTGATTCACACGAATCCAATCACCTTTCTACAAGTCTTTCCAATCGAAGTCATCAATCCTCTCATCGGCAATATAAAACAACTTAGTACCGCTAGTGACCACTTGATCCAGTTCTGGATTCAGTTCAATACCACGACCTGAATCGATTGCGATCAACGTAGCTTGATACTTCTCTTTAAACGCGGAAAAGATTGGTGCAACGGTGACACTCTCTGCATCTTTGGGGTAATACGTCGAATATTGGGTCATCCCCCTTGTCGAACTCAGCAACTCTTGATGAAGGGCACTTGACCCCGGATCAACTGCCGCTTTCGCCAGCATTTCAGCGCCAACAGCTGGAATGCATTCGGAGTTAGGACAATGCTTATTCAGTAAATCACTCAATGCTTCATCTTTAAAATACACCAAAAGATGCGCCTGGGGATTTCGGCTCGCGCAATAAAGAGCTGCAGATAATGTGATGTCATCTTCAGGAGTATCAATCAGGATGCAACTTGCGGACTCAATGCCCGCCTTTTCCATCTCTTGACCGTCAGTGTAGCTGTTTACTTTGACGAAATTAATTTCGCCAGGTAACGGATTCTCAATATCAGCGCGACAGCACAAAACGATCGGTCGTCTGCCCGTTTCTTCATGTTGCAACATACGAATGAGATGAATGGTTCTTTGCTCATTCCAACCAAGCATCAAAATATGGTTATCCACTCTTATTCTCCTTTTCCCTAGCAAGCCAGCTCGCCAATATTCAACGCCTTCTGTGGCAACTTTACCAAGCAACGCAGCAAAAAGACTGAGTCCACCGGGGATAACAAACAGAATAACAATCCATCGACCGGCTTCGCTCGTAGGTGCTAAATCACCATAACCAACCGTAGAAGCCGTCACAACTAAATAGTAAGCGAACGTGGTGAACGAACTCGTTAAGTGCGTTTCACCCGCCAAATACAATGTCGACCATGAAATAAACACATAGCCTAGGAGAGTAAACAGTAAGTTTTTGCCATTCAGAACAAAGACATTCGCTTTGACCCAACGTTTGAGTTGTAACCAGATTATCATTCAAGCCTCTAATTATTGTCTCTTAGACAAATGCTAGAAAAAATCCAAGATGTCAACAAGGTATATCTTCCATAAGGACATATAATCACAACATAGATATCACGACCTATGTTTAGATATAAAAAAACCAGCGACAGGCTGGTTTCTCTATTAGTGTTCAAAGCACGGCTAGCAAAAAAAGCACAACCACTTGATTAAGCATTGCCTTTCACTTGCAAATTAAGCTGTTCTGCAAAATCGAGCATACGGTTCAATGGGATAAGAGACTTTACACGTAACTCATCAGAAACGAATATCTCGTGCTCATCACCACCATGTTCAAGTGCTTTTTCAATCGCTTGTAGACCATTCATCGCCATCCAAGGGCAGTGTGCACAGCTACGGCACGTTGCACCAGCACCCGCGGTAGGTGCTTCAATCAATTCTTTTTCAGGAACCAATTGCTGCATTTTGAAGAATATGCCCTTATCTGTCGCAACAATCATCTGAGGATGTGGCAACTCTTTCGCTTTCTTGATCAGTTGGCTTGTTGAGCCGACAGCGTCAGCCAGTTCAACCACACTTGCTGGGGATTCTGGGTGCACCAAAATAGCCGCTTCTGGGTATACCGATTTCATTTTCTTCAAAGCATCAGCTGAAAACTCATCATGTACAATACACTCGCCTTGCCAAAGCAACATATCGGCACCGGTTTGGTTCGCAATGTAAGAACCGAGGTGACGATCTGGGCCCCAAATAATAGATTTTCCTTCCGCGTCTAAGCTCTCAACGATTTCTAACGCGATGCTCGACGTCACAACCCAGTCTGCACGAGCTTTAACAGCCGCTGATGTGTTGGCGTATACAACCACTGTATGATCAGGATGAGCGTCACAAAACTCTGTAAATTTATCAGCAGGGCAGCCTAAGTCGAGAGAACATTCAGCTTCCAACGTTGGCATTAGGATGCGCTTTTCCGGAGTAAGAATCTTTGCAGATTCGCCCATAAAACGAACGCCAGCGATGATTAAAGTACTTGCTGAGTGACGGTTACCGAATTTAGCCATTTCTAATGAATCGCCAACGAAACCACCGGTGTCTTCAGCCAGAGCCTGAATTTCAGGGTCTGTGTAGTAATGTGCAATTAGAACTGCATCTTTCTCTTGAAGCAGTTTTTTAATGTTTGCGATGT
The DNA here is from genome assembly GCF_050337445.1 of Vibrio minamisatsumaniensis. Lineage (NCBI taxonomy): Bacteria > Pseudomonadati > Pseudomonadota > Gammaproteobacteria > Vibrionales > Vibrionaceae > Vibrio > Vibrio minamisatsumaniensis. The sequence continues at coordinate 38,495 of NZ_JAKJSY010000013.1, forward strand.
GAGCCTGTTTCTGAGCATCGCTCAATGGAACTGGCTTAGGCGGAAACGGATAAACTGTATCGATTTTATCTAGTATATGGCTCATTGCTTTTACTCTACGCAACTTCTTCCGAGGATTAGAGTATTCTACACAGGACAGCGATTGGGATCAAAGACGATCGGTTTTAAGTAGGTAAGACTCAGCTGTAAAGCAGATAAAAAAGAGGCGCCTGAGCACCCCTATTGTTATTACAAGTGGGTTTTAGCCACTTTTGCCGAAGCGCTGTTTGGATGTTCGGTGACAACTTGTTGGTAATATTTCTTAGCTTGCGCTGCGTTATTGTTACGCATAGCAATATCACCAAGCTTAACCAGGGCATCTGCTCGTTTGTTCGAGTCTTTATACGACACAACAGCGGCAAAACTCTTCACAGCTTCTTTGTCTTGTTTCTTAGCGAAATAAAGCTGTCCTAACCAATAATGTGAATTAGGGGTAAAGGTAGAGTCTGGAAAGTCTTTTTGAAACTTTTTGAATGCTTCGATAGCACCTTTATAGTCTCGCTGCTTTAGAATCATATCCACAGCGTTTTGATAAGCCGTTTGCTCATCGACATCAGTACTGAACGTACCAGAAGCACTTTTAGAGTCCTCACTCGCGGCCACTGCGACTGTTGCCGTTTCTGCGGCTTTCACCTCACCTCTGATACGATCCAGTTCAATGAACAATTCACGTTGGCGCTCTAGCGTTTGCTTCATATCGTAGCTATTTCGTTCTAGCTCACCACGAAGTTCACTGATTTCTTGTGTCATATCGTCGATTTGCTGCTGCATTTTAAGCTGAACAAGGTTTCGATTTTGAAGCAGCCGCTCTAGACGCTCAATATCTGATTCGCTAGATGCTGATCGAGTGGAAGATGACGAATGAGTTGCGGTGCTATTGAGATCGGATACTGGAGCTGGTGCAGCGAACGAGACGTTCGCTGCACTCGCCAGTAACGAAAGCAAAATCACTCGCTTTGTGTTACTGAACATGAGGTAATTCCTCAACTATATAGTCTACTAAAATTAGTAAACAAGTACTGCACGACGGTTTTTAGCGTACACATCTTCAGATTGACCTAAAAGAAGTGGCTTCTCTTCACCGTAGCTTACGATAGAAATTTGGTCGGCTTGAACACCTAAAGCTTCTAGGTATTTCGCTACAGCTTGTGCACGACGCTCGCCAAGTGCGATGTTGTACTCAGGTGTACCGCGCTCATCAGCGTGACCTTCAATTGTCACTTTCATGTCAGCATTATTGCTTAGGTAAGCAGCGTGAGCAGCTAGAACTTCTTCATAATCGCTAGCGATAGTTGAGTTATCGAATGCAAAGTAGATGGTTTGAGTTTCGCGTAGCGCTTGCTCTTTAAGCTCTTGCTCCGACAGTTGACCATTTGCGTCAATTGGCGTTACAACCGTTGTATCTACATTACCTTCTGTACCTGACGTTGTTTGGTTGCTTTCAGTACCAGGTGTTGCAAATGTTGCTTCATCAGTTGAGCTACATGCCGTTACTGCCATCACTGGTAGTGCAATCATCAAGCCTTTAAGAACTTTGTTAAGTTGCATCTTTTTTTCCTTACGTTATCAAACTTAGTTTCTATAGCCCGCTAAGTGCTATAGATAGTTAATTGCCACAATAGTAAACACTATCAATGACTAATAAAATGTGAAGCGCTCGCTATAAAAACGGTGACCATGATGGCGCTCTTACACGTCCGTTGGTCGCCGGTAATCTAGCTTTAAAACGACCATCAATGGAAACCATCGATAATACGTTTGTTTTATTGTAAATGGAGCTATAGATAACCATACCTCCATTAGGTGCGATGCTAGGAGATTCATCTAACAGTGTTTTAGTGAGCACCTGAACCGCACCGGTTTCCAAATCTTGCTTAGCTAAGTTAAAGCCTGAATTACTGCGATTCACCATGATCAGGAATCGACCGTCAGGAGTGATTTGACCACCTAAATTTTGACTGCCTTGCCAAGTAATACGAGACGTCGCTTTATTGGACAAATTTACATTATAAATCTGAGGTTTACCACCACGATCCGATGTAAAAATAAGAGACTTGCCATCTGGATGCCAAAACGGTTCGGTATTATTCGAACGACCGTGGGTAATTTGAGTCAGCTTACGGCTTGCTAAATCAAGCGTGTATACCTGAAGACTGCCTGTTTTCGATAATACCAATGCCAATGTTTTACCATCTGGCGAGAATCTTGGCGCACCATTATGACGAGGGTATGACGTCACCTTTTCACGTTTGCCCGTGTAGATATTCATGATGAATATTTCAGCTTGGCCATTTTGAAAGCTTACATAAGCGATTTTTTTACCATCAGGCGACCATGCGGGTGACATAAGAGGCTGCTTAGAACGAAGAACCAGGCGCTCGTTGAAGCCATCATAGTCCGCAACACGAAGTTGGTATGGGTACTTATCTTTATCGTTCACTACCACGTAAGAAATACGAGTAAGAAACGCACCTTTCTCCCCCGTGAGCTGTTCATAGACTAAGTCAGAAATACGGTGCGCATACTCTCTCAAGCGTTTACCTGGAACCGTCGCTTTCTTATTGAACAAGACGTGGTCTTTAGAGAGTACCAATTGGCCTTCATCGCTTAGTGCACGGCTTTGTCCTTTAGTCAGTTGACCACGAACAATGTCGATCAATTGGTAATTGACCACATACTGCCCTTCGGCGTTCTTAGTGATGGTTCCGGTTAGCAATGAATCAACGCCTAGGTTCGTCCAAGCATCAAAATCCACCTCAGCTTCGCTGTAAGGCGTCTGAGGCATTTTGCTTATCGCAACTGGACTGAATTTACCACTGCGTTGTAAATCAGAAGCAATCACTGCGGATACATCGTGTGGCAATGGCTCTGCACCTTCCCAACGGAAAGGCACAATCGCGATAGGTCGTGCCGAGTTAATACCGTCTGTAATAACCAGCTCCAGTGCTGCATGTGCAAACTGGCTGCTTGTCGCTATTAAGAAAACAAAACTCAGTAATAGTTTCTTTAACACAAGTTCGTCCTTTTACTCTGGTGATACCGTTAAGTTAATGTTTTTTAGTGATGTCACAATGTCGGGGTCTTTAGGTAAGGGGTAAGACTGTACCTGTGCCACGGCACGCTTCGTTGCTGCGCATAAACGACTATCGCCATCCAAAATACTCAAACTGCCCAAAATTGCGTTAGAGCCCGTTGGAATCAGTTTCAGGTTCACTCGGCATGAGCGCCCTCGAAAGCTGTCCTCTAACAATAAATTTTGCTGAATAAGTTGGGTATAAATAGCACCATAACGCTGCACTTCATCACCAATAAATTTTTGCCTTGCTGAAGAGTTTTGAGTCGCTTCCGTTTCAAGCCCAGCAAAGATGTCGTTCAACGCTGCCTCTTGCTGTTTACGCTCTTTTTCGGCCCTTGCTGCTGCCTCTTTCGCCTTACGAGCTTTCTCGGCTGCGGCGGCCGCTTCTTTCTCTTTTGCTATACGCTGCTTTTCTGCGCGTTCAGCGGCCTCTTTTTGCTTGCGCGCTTTATCGGCAGCCTCTTTCGCAGCCTTTTCCTTTGCTACGCGCTCTTGTTCCGCTTTAGCGATTGCCGCAACTTTAGCTTTACGCGCACTCTCGGCTTTGGCTAACTCAGCTTCTTTCTGTTTACGAGCAGCTTCTGCTTTCGCGGCTTTGTTTTTCTCTTGCTGTACACGCGCCTCTTCAGCTTTACGTTGTTGCTCTTTTTGAATTCGACGTTGTTCAGCTTCACGCGCCGCTTTGGCTTCTTTGGCTTGTTTCTCTTTCAATTTGCGGATGTTTTCTTCTTCCGCTTTACGGTTCTTTTCAAGCCGTTCACTTTCACGACGTAACTTATCTAACCGTTCTTGCTCTTTCTTACTCGCCGCTTCTCTTTGCTGACGGATCTGCTGAGCTTGCTGACGAACTAACTGAGGGTCAATCACAACAGCCTGAACCATTTGACCGGTTGGCTTTTTAGGTTCTGACATCGTGAAATCCGCTCCCCAAATAAGAGCGACGAATAGAATGACATGCAGCCCGATTGAAATTAGAAGCGGCGTTTTCAAACTCTTTGATTTTGTATTATTCGCTTTCATGAATGCTACGGAGCTATTCCCTTATATCCGTTAAAAGGCCAACCTTAGGCACGCCTGCACGGCTTAATTCATCAAGTAATAAAACCACTTTGGCATAAGGCGTTGCGGCATCACCACCAACGGCGACTGGCGAGTTTGGTTTTAAAGACAATTCAGCTTTCACCCGAACGATAATCTCTTCAAGTGACAGGCCATGTTGAACTTCTTCATTATTAACACTCAAGCCAAGTTCACCATCTTTATTCACTTCAACAATAATAAAGCTCGCGTTATCATCGCCCAATAACTCTTGTGCTGATTTCGCGGTTGAGGCTTTTGGCAATTCAACATCAACACCTTGAGTCACAAACGGTGACGTCACCATAAATATGATCAGTAAAACCAACATAACGTCGATGTAAGGTACAACGTTAATCTCTGCGGTCATTTTGCGTTTTTTAGGTTGGTATCCTGCCATCTATTATTCCCTGCCAGCCATCGCTTGACGGTGAAGAATACTGTGGAACTCTTCTGAGAAAGTCGCATAGTTGTGTTCGAGCTTACCGACTCGACTACTAAAGCGGTTGTACGCCATTACCGCTGGGATAGCAGCAAACAAACCCATTGCAGTTGCAATCAGTGCTTCTGCAATACCAGGAGCAACCATGGCTAATGTCGCTTGCTTAACTTGCCCTAGGGCTATGAATGAGTGCATGATGCCCCAAACCGTACCAAACAGGCCGATGTATGGGCTTATAGAACCCACTGTCGCTAAAAAAGGCAAACTGGTTTCGAGTTCATCAACTTCACGAGCAACGGCTACACGCATTGCACGGCCAGTACCTTCCATAATAAAGTCCGGAGAGGTTGCATTTGATTTTCTAAGACGAGCGAACTCAGTAAAGCCTGCGTAGAAAATCTCTTCGGTACCAGAAAGCTCCTCTTTTCGCTTATTGCTCTCTTGATACAGTTTTGCAAGGTCAATACCTGACCAAAACTTATCTTCAAACACATCCGTTTGTTTAGAAGCTTGTGAAAGCACTTTGCTTCTTTTAATGATCATTGCCCAAGAAACGACAGACATGCCCATAAGAATTAGCATGACCATTTTAACTAGCAAACTAGCTTCTAAAATTAGGCCTAAAATTGAGATTTCAGCAGTCACTATGCGTTAGCTCCGTAATAATAAATGTTGGCATTGCCGTTGGCTTCATTTTTTGATTATCGATACATGCTACCTTAACCATTGCTTTACACAATGCTTTGCCATCAGGATTTACGATCTCTTGACAGAAGACCAAGGTCGCTCGCTTCAACTCGTAAATGTTTGTAATAACTTGTAAACGATCATCAAGACGTGCGCCTTGAATAAAATCAATATCAATATGTCGAACGACAAAACCGATGTTCTTTTCGAGTAACAAGTGTTGAGAAACACCTACCGAGCGTAACATCTCCGTTCGAGCACGTTCAAAAAACTTGAGGTAATTGGAATGATACACAAGCCCACCAGCATCGGTATCTTCGTAATAGACAGTTACTGGCCACGTAAACGTTTTAGATAATCCCTGCAAATTGATACCACATCCCAAAATGATAAAGGTCTTACTATAACCTAACTCCTTATCTTAAGTCGTATATCGCGGTTAATTTTTTGAATTTAGAGACAAAAAAAAGGCCATCTGTATAAGATGACCTCTTTTTGACTAAAAACCCTACGACGATAACGGTTTACTTTGTAATAAACCCAAAACCTTACCTTTTAGATAAAGCGCAACGCCGTTAAGTAGAGCAAAATCGTGAGTGACACGTATGGGCTAAACAGCAATTGCCATACCCAAGCTCTGGGCTTAAACCCAATACCATAAACCATGCTCGAGCATACTGCCCAAATAAACATAGGTCCAATAATCGAGTTAAAGCCACCAATGCTTGTCGCATACGCATCAGGATCCCACATAACTAAACTTACGTGCACAAAACCCAATATTAGGGATAAAACTCTCAATAGAGTCTTATCCATGGGTTGATGCAGCTTAGCCACTTGCTCTGCGAGGTTATTCACTGTCTTTGTCCATCATTTCTGAATGCTCAAGCCATAGAGCATTGATGATGCCGAATGCACATGCTAGAAGTACACCCAAAATCCATGCGAAATACCACATAAAATTTCTCCTAAGTTATTTAACTTCTAGCTTAGTAAGCTGAAACGTCGTTATCTTCGATATGTTTCTTATCTATACGACCGAACATTTTGTAGTATGTCCAAGTTGTGTAGCCAAGAATCACAGGAACCATTACCGCCGCAACTGCCGTCATCAGGCCAAGCGTAAGTTCGCTTGCTGTTGAATCCCACATAGTCAAACTATGATTTGGGTTTAGGCTTGATGGCATTACGAATGGGAACATCGCAAAACCTGCGGTTAGAATCACACCAGCATTAGACAAACTTGAGAATAAGAAAGCAAAACCACCACGCTCAAAGCGAGATGCAATCACAGCAAGCAGTGGCATTACTACACCTAGAATTGGTGCAGCCCACATTGCTGGATACGTTTCGAAGTTTGTCATCCAAGCACCAACTTGAAGTGATACTTCTTTGTTTAGTGGGTTTGAATCAGCAAACGTGTCCATCGTGCTAGTGATTACGTAGCCTTCAATAGACTGAACCCAGAAGCCACCAATAATGAACAGAGCAATAGCAATTAGGCCAGTGATCTGAGCAACATTACGAGCGCGGCTGTGCAGCTCTTCTGTAGTCTTCATTTGAAGCCATGTTGCACCTTGCATCACGAACAACATCAGAGCTAATACACCACAAAGCAATGCAAACGGGTTTAGCAGAGCGAAGAACGTGCCATGGTACTTAGACATCATAAACTCGTTCAGGTCAAATGGAACACCTTGTAGTAGGTTACCAAATGCCACACCGAAAATGATTGGTGGTACTGTGCCACTAAAGCAAAGTGCGTAGTCCCAAGTTTTACGCCATTTTGGATCTTCAATCTTAGAGCGGTAATCAAGAGCGAGTGGTCGTAACCAAAGCGCTGCTAACGTCGCGTACATTGCGAAGTAGAAACCAGAAAACGACGTTGCGTAAACCAGCGGCCATGCAGCAAACAATGCGCCACCCGCAGTGATAAGCCAAACTTGGTTACCATCCCAGTGAGGGGCAATCGTGTTTAGCATAATACGGCGTTCAGTGTCGCTCTTACCGATAACCGGTGAAAGAGCAGCAACACCCATATCGAAGCCATCAGTTACGGCGAAACCAACCAGTAGAACACCGATCAATACCCACCAAATAAGTCGTAAGCTTTCGTAATCAAACATAATATTCCCTCACTTATACTTCGACTGAACGGCTAACTTTGTCTTCAACAGAGTTATCGTTTTGTTCAAAGTGGTAACGGCCTGTCTTTAAGCTACTTGGACCTTTACGTGCGAATTTCAGCATTAGGTAAACTTCAGCAATCAAGAACACCGTGTACAGTGCCAGGATAGCGAAGAGAGAAGTCCATAGCTGTTCAATAGTTAGTGCTGATGCTGCAACGTTAACCGGTAGGATTTCACCAACCGCCCATGGTTGACGACCAAATTCAGCAACAAACCAACCTGCTTCAATCGCAATCCATGGTAGTGGGATGCTGAATAAAGCAGCTTTGAGAATCCAAGGTTTCTGTTCGATTTTCTGGCGGCATGTTTGGATAAACGCCGCACCGAAAACGAACAACATAATAAACCCGCAACCAACCATAATACGGAACGCACTAAACAATGGCCACACTGTTGGGATTGAATCGTCCGCTGCCATTTGGATTTGGTCTTCCGTTGCGTCAACAACATTGTCTGTGTAACGTTTTAGAAGTAGTCCATAACCTAAGTCACCTTTGACTTCGTCAAACGCACTCATATTTGCTTCAGACTTATCACCAGCGCGAAGCTTTTCAAGTAGCTCGTATGCATACATGCCCGTACGAATGCGTTCAATGTGTTGTTCACGTAAGTCGCGTAGACCCGTAACCTCTGTATCAAGGGAACGTGTTGCGATGATACCCATGACATAAGGAATCTTAATCGCGTAATCCGTCTGCATAGTTTCTTGGTTTGGAATACCAAAAACAGTAAATGCAGCTGGTGCTTCTTCGGTGTTCCACTCCGCTTCTACAGCAGCAAGCTTCGATTTTTGAACATCACCAAGCTCGTAGCCAGATTCGTCACCTAGAATGATTACTGACAGGATTGCCGCCATACCAAAAGATGCTGCGATCGCAAAAGAACGACGAGCGAACGCAAGATCACGTCCTTTCATGATGTAGTATGAACTAATCCCCAGTATAAACATGGCACCACACGTGTAGCCAGAAGCTACTGTGTGTACAAACTTAACTTGTGCAACTGGGTTAAACACGACTTCTGCAAAACTTACCATTTCCATACGCATGGTTTCGAAGTTGAATTCTGCGCCTACTGGGTTTTGCATCCAGCCATTCGCTATAAGAATCCAAAGTGCAGAGAAGTTAGAGCCAAGTGCCACTAGCCAGGTTACCGCTAAGTGCTGACGCTTTGACAGTCTGTCCCAACCGAAGAAGAAAAGACCAACAAAAGTAGACTCTAGGAAGAATGCAACAAGCGCTTCGATAGCCAGCGGAGCACCAAAGATGTCGCCAACATAATGAGAATAGTAAGACCAGTTAGTACCAAACTGGAACTCCATAGTTAAGCCTGTCGCTACACCAAGAGCAAAGTTAATACCAAACAATTTACCCCAGAACTTGGTCATGTCCTTATAAATTTGCTTGCCAGTCATTACATAAACTGACTCCATAATGGCAAGTAGAAATGCCATACCTAAAGTCAGTGGAACAAATAAGAAGTGATACATCGCTGTAAATGCAAACTGCAATCGCGACAGATCAACAACATCAATCATGGTAACTCCTTTGTGTCGGCTGAATGACACTTGTGTGATTATTCACCGCAAAAATCCATTTAATAACAACTCGCCGAATTGTTATTAAAAATCAATATTTGTAGCGAAAAAGTACCGTTTTAGTTAGATTATTGTTAAGAGCTAGCTAATATAGCTAGCGCTAATATTACTGGTAAATTCAATATGTTTCAAAAGATTTATAGGCGAATTCTGTGTTGATTTATATCAAATTTACTCGGGTAAATTTGAGCTGCTTTTGTACAAAATGGCGAAAATCACACCAAGATGGCTTCTGTTATTCATCACACTCGATATCTGCGACAAAAGGCTCGCACTAACTCAACATGCGAATCACAAATAAACGAAAGATTTTAACAAAGCGCACCATATTCCATTTCATTTACTGCTCGTGAAATTAAAAATGGAATCACAGTTTTCATTTTCGAGGGGGTTATATCCGACCTTTTTACCGATTAGCTCAAAGAGTTGTTATTCATTAAATAGCTAAGTCCAACGCTAATATAGGTGAGATCGATAGAATGAATAATTTAACGATGCGACGGTTTATCGATTCCGAAATGTAGATAGGCTCTGTCGGTCGCGATTCGACCTCTTGGCGTTCTTTGTAGATAACCTTGTTGAATCAAGTAAGGCTCTAACACATCTTCAATGGTGTCTCTCTCTTCACCAATTGCCGCCGCCATATTGTCGATACCAACAGGGCCACCACCAAACTTCTCCATGATCGCAAGCAATAGCTTTCTATCCATATAGTCAAAACCTTTGGCGTCGACATCCAGCATGTTGAGCGCTTTGTCAGCCACGTCAGGAGAGATGTGTCCATCGCCTTTCACTTCCGCGTAGTCACGAACACGACGAAGTAAACGGTTGGCGATACGTGGTGTACCTCGAGCGCGACGAGCCACTTCTAACGCTCCTTCCGGATCCATAGAAAGACCAAGGCAATCAGCACTGCGCTGAACGATGTTTTGTAAATCTTCAACCTTGTAGTACTCAAGGCGTTGGGTGATCCCAAATCGGTCACGTAAAGGAGAGGTGAGCGAACCAGCACGAGTAGTTGCGCCAATCAAAGTAAAAGGAGGCAGATCGATCTTAATAGAACGTGCTGCTGGTCCTTCACCAATCATGATATCCAGTTGGTAGTCTTCCATCGCAGGGTACAAGACTTCTTCAACCACAGGGCTTAAACGGTGGATCTCATCAATAAATAGGACATCATTTTCTTCAAGATTGGTCAGCAACGCCGCTAAGTCACCCGCTTTTTCTAATACAGGCCCTGAAGTCGTACGAATGTTGACATCCATCTCATTGGCTACAATATTCGCCAACGTGGTTTTACCCAAACCGGGCGGACCAAATATCAAAAGATGATCGAGCGCCTCACTACGCAGTTGTGCCGCTTTGATGAAAATTTCCATCTGGCCACGAACGTGATCCTGACCTTGATAGTCGGCAAGAGCTTTAGGGCGTATTGCACGATCAATGACATCTTCATCTTTGAATACTGGGTTGTCCGGTGCAATAAGGCGATCGGCTTCAATCATAAATTCTGCTATTCCTAACTATGCGTTTCTTAACTCTGCGCTTCTTGACTCTGTGTAAAGGCAAAGTAAATGAGTCTATTTTGTAGAACAAGTATATTGAGTATTAAACCATCGATTTCAGAGCTTCGCGAATCAACTGTTCGCTGGTCATGCCATCTTTAGCCACTTGAGAAACCACCTTAGAAGCTTGAGTCGGCTTGTAGCCTAATGCAAGCAGTGCACTGACCGCTTCTTCTTCCGCGTCGTGAACCGTTGGCATTGAATCAATCGGAGCTGCGTCCGTTGCTGGAGTAAACAGGTCACCCGCGCCCCACCCTTTCAGGCGGTCTTTCATTTCAACAACCAAACGTTCAGCGGTTTTCTTACCCACTCCTGGAAGTTTAACCAGCGTAGAAATATCTTCACGTTCAACACTCTGAACAAACTGACTAGCCGTCATACCCGAAAGAATGCCAAGGCCAAGCTTAGGGCCTACTCCGTTAGCTTTGATGACTTCGCGGAACAGCGCACGCTCTTTAACTGTATTAAAACCATAAAGTAACTGGGCATCTTCACGTACCACAAAGTGCGTGTAGATGATTGCCTCTTCGCCCACGTTAGGTAATTCATAAAAACAGCTCATTGGCATTTGAACTTCATAGCCAACACCACTCACTTCGATTAGTAACTCAGGGGGTTGCTTTTCTATTAATGTACCGCGTAAACGTCCGATCACAACTTGCTCTCTTGATGGAATATATTTTGTGGGACAGAATATAAAAGAACTGGATACTTATCCAGTTCTTTGTGTTTGTTCTCGTGATTAATTTAGACTTATTCAGCCTGACATCAAAAGATTTAAAGTGCCTCAATTAAATTCAAAGCAGCGTAGCGATGGTGTGATTTTTAACTAACGGTAGCGCCCTTTTCTCGCACCTGTCGCTTTACCTGCAAGCGCTATCAAAGTTTTATTGGTGTTAGCGTGCGTGATCGCGACACCAAGAGCATCGGCAGCATCGGCCTGTGGTTTGGCAGGTAACTTAAGCATACTCATCACCATGTTTTGAACCATTGACTTGTCCGCACCACCATTGCCGGTCACCGCTTGCTTGATTAACCTTGCTGCGTATTCATGTACTGGCAAATCCGCATTTACCGCTGCCACTATCGCGCTGCCACGAGCTTGTCCCAGCTTAAGTGCAGAATCCGCATTCTTCGCCATGAAGACCTGCTCAATCGCAAACACATCTGGCTGAAACTGAGTGATGATTTCGCTCACACCGGCGTAGATTTGTTTGAGTCGGCCCGGCAATTCTTTTTCAGAGGTGCGGATACAACCGCTACCTAAGTAATATAGATGGCGACCATTTTGACGAATCACGCCATAGCCGGTAATACGCGAGCCAGGGTCAATCCCTAAGATAATAGACATAACTTCAATACTGATTATTTATACATGCTTTATGAGCTTAGTATATCGAACGCAAAAAAAAATGCCCGTCAAATTAACGGGCATATTCTAATTTACTGGCAAGTCTGGCTCATAAATTAAAGAGCTCTCTATCAACTAGGATCTCTTTATCAACAACAAAAGATAACAGGCTTACGCTTGCTCTTTTTTCTCTGCCAATTTAACTGCGATGGCTAGCTCTTCCAGTGATGCTGGGTTCGCTAGGCTTGGCGCGTCTGTTAGTAGACATGCTGCAGCGGTTGTTTTCGGGAATGCGATAACGTCACGGATGTTCTCAGTACCACAAAGTAGCATTGCTAGACGGTCAAGACCGAATGCTAGACCAGCGTGTGGTGGCGTACCGTACTTAAGCGCTTCAAGTAGGAAGCCGAACTTCTCTTGTTGCTCTTGTGCTTCGATACCTAGGATACCGAATACCGCCGTTTGCATTTCTGCGTTGTGAATACGTACAGAACCGCCGCCTACTTCGTAGCCGTTGATGACCATGTCGTATGCATCAGAATTTGCTGCTGCTGGGTTCGCTTTAAGCTCTTCCGCGTTCACCCCGAGTGGTGATGTGAATGGGTGGTGCATCGCGTGTAGGTTACCTTCGCCGTCTTCTTCGAACATTGGGAAGTCAACAACCCACAGTGGAGCCCATGCAGATGTGTCTGTTAGCTCTAGATCCGTACCTAGTTTAAGACGAAGTGCGCCCATTGCTTCAGCAACGATGCCCGCTTTGTCTGCGCCGAACAGAATGATATCGCCAGATTCAGCTTGAGTGCGATCGAGAATACCGTTGATTACGTCTTCGCTTAGAAACTTAGCCACTGGAGATTGAATACCTTCCATACCTGCAGCACGGTCGTTAACCTTCATCCAAGCTAGGCCTTTCGCGCCGTAGATGTTTACGTGTTCAGCGTAACCGTCGATTTGCTTACGAGTTAGCTTAGCACCACCTGGAACACGGATAACCGCTACGCGACCTTTTTCGTCGTTAGCTGGGCCAGAGAATACTTTGAACTCAACGTCTTTAACCAAGTCAGCAACATCAACGAGCTCTAATGGGTTACGTAGATCTGGCTTATCAGAACCGAAACGACGAATCGCTTCAGAGAACGGCATTACTGGGAATTGACCGAGTTCAACATCGAGAAGTTCTTTCCACATATCGTGAACAAGCTTCTCAGTCACGTTACGTACTTCTTGAGAAGTCATGAAAGATGTTTCGATATCGATTTGAGTAAATTCAGGCTGACGGTCAGCACGTAAATCTTCATCACGGAAACATTTAACGATTTGGTAGTAACGGTCGAAACCAGACATCATCAGCAGTTGCTTGAACAGCTGAGGAGATTGAGGAAGTGCGTAGAAGCTACCTTTGTGAACACGGCTTGGTACTAGGTAGTCACGAGCACCTTCTGGTGTCGCTTTCGTGAGTACTGGCGTTTCGATGTCTAGGAATAGGTTCTCATCTAGGAAACGACGAACGAAGCTAGAAGCACGTGCACGAAGCTTGATACGGTCGCTCATTTCTGGACGACGAAGATCGATGTAACGGTACTTAAGACGCTGCTCTTCAGAGTTCGTTTGGTTGAAGTCTAGTGGAAGCGCTTCTGAACGGTTGATGATCTCTAGACCCGTCGCGTAAAGTTCTACTTCACCAGTAGCCATGTCTTTATTTACTTGGCTGTCCGGACGAACACGTACTTCACCAGTAAACTTGATACAGAATTCATTACGCAGTTGGTTAGCGATCGGGAAGATATCTTTCATATCTGGATCGACAACAACCTGAACGATGCCTTCACGATCACGCATATCAATAAAGATAAGACCGCCTAAATCACGGCGACGGTTTACCCAGCCGCACAATTCTACAGTTTGTCCCGCCAGGGACTTGTTCAGGTTACCACAGTAATGGGTACGCATAATGAATTTCCCAATCTCTTAATTATTTACTAGTTTCCAAGCTGTCAGTGGTCATTCCACACAACAGAGCAAAGGAACATTTATACGCGGAAACTCGCTTAAAATCGACCTTCCACATTCGAATTTATTGTGTTTTATCTGGCTTTGCTGCTTTTTAGCTCATCAAGTGCACAAAGATTCATCAAAACCGAAAAAATTGCGATAATTATATCTCGAAAGTACCTTAATCAGCAAAACTCTCGTACAGTAGATTTTAGGGCGCGTTGACCTTTCGTCGTTAAATTTTGTTCGAGATAAAAGCGTTTTAATCGCGGCGAGGGGGAAGTAGCCTAGTCATTCTAAGCAAATATCTGAAAATACGTCATTATTATTACCCAATCTGGCTCAGTTTCCGGCTCAAAAAAGCAATCATCAAATCTCGATGTTTTGATCCTTCTGTTATCACTCCACTCGCTCTAATCCTTAGCCTAATCTCAGTTTTCGTGACAGTGACGCTTTTTTTACGTAAAATATGTCCCCTTTTATTTGGTACGAATTTTGTGCCGATTACGCTGACTGTCGAGAGAAAATGCCATGAGCAACACAGACAATATCTTTTCCGCTCCTATCGATAAAATTGGAGACTTCACCTTTGATGCAAGGGTTGCTGAAGTATTTCCGGATATGATTCAACGTTCGGTGCCTGGCTATAGCAATATAATCTCTGCAATCGGCATGCTGGCTGAACGCTTTGTAAAACCACATTCCAATGTTTACGACCTTGGCTGCTCGCTTGGTGCTGCGACACTGTCTATGCGTCGTCACATTCAGCAAGAAGGCTGCACGATTTTCGCGATAGATAATTCAGAAGCCATGGTTGAGCGCTGCAAATTGCACGTTAATGCTTACCGCAGTGACACACCGGTAGACGTGATTGAAGCCGACATCCGTGAAGTGGAAATCAAAGACGCTTCTGTCGTGGTGCTTAACTTTACGCTGCAATTTCTTTCTCCAGACGATCGATACGCTCTGCTTGAGAAGATTCATGCCGGTTTACGCCCAGGCGGGATCTTAATCTTGTCAGAAAAATACGTCTTCGAAGATGAAAGCGCCAATGAACTGCTTATCGACCTGCATCACGACTTTAAGCGCGCCAACGGATACAGCGAGTTAGAAGTCAGTCAGAAGCGCAGCGCAATTGAAAACGTGATGCGTCCAGACTCGATCCCGGTTCACAGAGAGCGATTTGATAAGATTGGCTTCTCAAGCAACGAAGTCTGGTTCCAATGTTTCAACTTTGGTTCAATGTTCGCGATAAAATAAACATTTTCGATTACGTCATAGTCGCGACACCGTTAGCACGTACTAAAATGTCATCCTCAAGAGCGAGGAACGAGCGAGTTGGGGATCTCTTATCAAACACGATAAACGAGACTCCCTAGCCTGTTTGTCTACACTCTTAATCGAGTGACAAATTTAATTTCTACACCACCAACTCAGTGAAAACCTATGTTTAATTTTGCCAATTTTTATCAACTTATTGCCCAAAATACTCGCCTTCAGCCGTGGCTCAATGTTCTGCCACAACAACTGACCGATTGGCAAAATGCAGAGCACGGCGATTTCGATCGTTGGTTACGTGCACTAAACAAGATTCCACAAGGTATGCCAGATCAAGTTGACCTGAAAAATTCAGTGACGGTTGGCAGCTCAACACCGTTTCACACCGGCGAGCTTAAAAAGCTAGAAAGCCTACTAAAGACCTTCCACCCATGGAGAAAAGGACCTTACACGGTTCACGATATTCATATTGATACTGAGTGGCGCAGTGACTGGAAATGGGATCGTGTGCTGCCACATATCTCTCCTTTGAAAAACCGTTCGGTTCTCGATGTCGGTTGTGGCAATGGCTACCACATGTGGCGCATGCTGGGTGAAGGTGCTCGCTTAACGGTTGGTATTGATCCTTCCCACCTATTCTTGGTTCAGTTTGAAGCGATTCGTAAGTTGATGGGCGATGACCAACGAGCTCACCTATTACCGCTTGGCATTGAGCAACTGCCAAAGCTTGAAGCCTACGATACGGTATTCAGTATGGGGGTGCTTTACCACCGTCGTTCACCACTGGACCATTTGATTCAACTGAAAGACCAATTGGTCTCAGGCGGTGAACTGGTGCTTGAAACTTTGGTTATCGAAGGCGACGAAAATGCGGTACTGGTACCGGTTGATCGCTATGCGCAAATGAGAAACGTCTACTTCTTCCCTTCTGCTCGCGCCCTGAAACGCTGGCTAGAGCAAGTGGGTTTTGACGACGTACGAATCGTTGACGAAAATGTCACGACGAGTGGTGAACAACGCACAACAGAATGGATGACACACAACTCTCTTCCAGATTACCTCGATCCGAACGATCCAAGTAAAACCGTTGAAGGTCACCCTGCACCAAGACGTGCGATTTTGGTCGCAACAAAGCCATAAGATTGATCCACTCAACGACCATTTTTTGTATTAACTTTGAGTCTAAATACACGTTAATTGTTTAAAAAACGGCTGGTATTTAATAAGTGAACAATTTGAATGCGCAATAATTGGCGTAACGCTCACATTGCGATTCAATATAACCAGACTCTTACAATAGGATGCTTCACGCATCCTTTTTTGTGAGATAAAATCCTAAATAGTCTGAACTATTATCAAATTCTCTAAGGTTTTTTTATGTTTAAGCGATTATCGCCAATTGTGGCGGTGGGTTTGCTCTCTGGCTGCACCCTCACAAATGGTGCAACCTACCACCAAGAAACTCTCGACGCTCTTTCTCGCTCAGAGACAAACATCGCAAATAGGGTTCAAAACCTTGAACTGAAAATAAGTAACCAAAATGACTATATTGAAAGTTTAGAAGGTGAAATTACGGCTCTGTCTAACCAATTAGATGTCCATCTCACGAGAGTCGAAAATAAAGTCACGCAACAGTTAGAGAAAAAGAAACCCATGACCGTTGCTATCGCTCCTATTCCACCCACTTCACAACCCACTATCCTAGGCGGAATCGAAAAGGTGTCTATCGACTTAATAGCACAAAGCTTTGATGCTCGAGTTGATACCGGCGCAAGCACTTCATCTTTAAACGCTGTCGATATCAAAAAGTTCGAACGTAATGGCAAGAACTGGGTTAAATTTCACCTAGACGACAAAGCCCAAGCAGCAGAAGACAAAAAGTGGATTGAAGCGCCAATTCTTCGTTATGTGAAAATTCGTCAGTCAACCAATGCCCAGACAGAGCGTCGAGCTGTCATTGAATTGTGGGTAAAAGTTGGAAATATCCATGAAAAAGCGCAATTTACATTGGCGGATCGCTCTCAAATGACTCACCCTGTATTACTGGGACGTGAATTTATCAAAGATATCGCGTTAGTAGATGTAAGCAAAAAGTACGTACAAACGGAAGCTAAATAACAATAGTAGGGTAAGCTATGACATCCAGAATTCCATTTTATATCTCTATTTTGCTACTCATTGTAGCTGGTATAACACTCAGTATATTTAGACATATGACCTACGGGGTACCGTGGACCCCAGGAGAAACCAGACAAATCTGGGACGTTGAAGCTCGAGTCGAGTTCAATGCTGTAGGCAAAGAAGCAAAAGTTTCGTTAGCGGCTCCTCACACTCAATCTAACTACACACTTATTGGCGAGTCAGCTTCCTCACCGGGTTACGGTATTTCTTATTTAAATACGGAGTCTGGTCGCCGTGCAGAATGGTCGATTCGCTATGCCGACGGCCCGCAAACCATCTACTACAAAACACAATTTTTAGTCGACAACCAAGCCAAAGTGGAGAATATCCCTCCAAAAGGTGAAATTGTACAGCCAAGCTTTGACGGCCCAGAAGAAGCTGCGGCTCTTGCGTTGATTGATCGAGCAACCAAACGCTCAGCAGATAACCTCACATTTACTCGTGAGCTAATCAAAACGCTTAACGATCCCGATAGCCAAAATTCAGCACTCATTCTGAACCACATGACCAAAGTAGAAGCCACACACAAGCTACTTTCAGCCGCAAAAATCCACAACAAAGTGGTTGGTGTTATCGAACTCGAGGATGGACGTCGTCGTCAATCAATTCAAAACATGATCCAGATTTGGGACAATGAACAATGGATTCTATTTTCTCCTGAATCAAGCCAACAACAAATTCAACCAAATCTACTTATCTGGGATGAATCAAACGTCTCTTTATTGGATGTGGTGGGTGGTCAAAACAGTAAAGTGCATTTTTCGATGATTGCTCAAGAAGTTTCACCAACGGAAGCAACCAACAGCAAAATTTCTTCAGACCAGCTATTGAACTTATCCATCCACAGTTTACCGCTAGAAGAACAAGCGATGTTTAAAACCATCATGCTGATCCCCATCGGAGCACTGATTGTTGTATTCTTGCGTGTCATCATTGGTTTGAAAACGTCCGGTACATTCATGCCGGTTTTGATTGCGGTCGCCTTTGTACAAACACAATTGGTAACGGGTATTGTCGGCTTCCTATTGATCGTGGGGACCGGCCTTGTCATACGAAGTTACTTGTCCAAGCTCAATCTCTTACTGGTTGCCCGAATATCGGCGGTGATCATTACGGTGATATTGATTATTTCTGTGTTTACGGTGGTGGCGTTTAAGATTGGCCTAACAGAGGGTCTGTCCATTACGTTCTTCCCAATGATTATTTTATCTTGGACTATCGAACGTATGTCTATCCTTTGGGAAGAGGAAGGAGCGAAAGAAGTTGTGCTGCAAGGTGGCGGGTCTCTATTTACCGCAGTGCTTGTTTACTTAGGTATGACGAACCCCTTCATTCAACATTTAACGTTTAACTTCATTGGTTTACAACTGGTTATTTTAGCAACCATACTGTTACTGGGTAACTACACGGGCTACCGTCTGACCGAGCTTCGTCGATTTAAGCCGCTAACGGAGGACTAAATTATGTTTGAGCAATTTACTTCACCGTTTAAGTTGAAAGACAAAGGCATAATGGGAATGAACAAGCGTAACCATAGTTATATTGGTCGCTATAATGATCGTTCTAAATATCCACTCGTTGATGACAAGCTTAAGACTAAAATCATCGCTGAACAGGCTGGCGCGACGGTTCCAAAACTGATTGGTGTTATTAGTCACCAAGCTGAAGTAAAAACAATACATAAGATGGTTAGAGAGTGGCCTGGTTTTGTAATCAAGCCGGCTCAAGGCAGTGGTGGGAAAGGTATCCTTGTGATCACGTCTCACAAAGATGGCGTTTATACTAAGCCATCCGGTTCGACCATTAATAAACAAGATGTAGAGCGTCACATCAGTAACGCTCTGGCTGGTCTTTTTTCACTTGGTGGTAAAAACGACGTCGCCGTGGTTGAAAACCTCATCAAGTTTGATGAATGTTTCGACGGCTTTAGTTACGAAGGTGTGCCTGACGTTCGGATCATCGTGTTCAAAGGCTACCCTGTCATGGCAATGATGCGTCTATCAACTTCCGCCTCGGACGGTAAGGCAAACTTGCACCAAGGTGCTGTAGGCGTCGGTATTTGTATCGCGACAGGTAAAGCCGTTCGGGCCGTTCAGTTCGACCATCCAGTCACTCATCACCCAGACACAGGAAAAGAGTTAGCGTTACTCAAAATACCACATTGGGAGAAACTACTGACGCTTGCTTCAAGCGCTTGGGAAATGACAGGCCTTGGTTATATGGGCACAGACATGGTTTTAGACCAAGAAGAAGGTCCTATGGTACTGGAGCTTAACGCACGTCCAGGGTTAGCAATCCAAATTGCAAATGGCGCAGGTTTACTGCCTCGCTTACACCATATTGAAAACCTTGGCATACCCGCTGAATATCCAAAACCGACAGAACGCGTCGCGTACGCCGCGAAACAGTTTGGTGTTCACGGCAATGAGCTTGCTTCAGACTAAAAGACTGACTACGTCATTGATTGCTGACGAATTGAGCTAAATAAAAAAACCGCATAACTCTGAGAGTTATGCGGTTTTTTAATGCGTGTCGTTAATTAGCTTAACGCTCGGAACTAAGCTTCTGTTGTTTCGGCTTCAGACTCTCGAATGGGATCAATGCGAACTGCCGCTACTTTAAACTCTGGGATCTTAGCATGCGGATCAGTTGCTGTCGTAGTTAAGCGATTAACTGGAGATTCGACAAAATGGAATGGAATAAATACCACCCCCTTTTGCATTCGCTTAGTTACAAATGCTGCGATTTCAATCTCGCCACGACGGGTTGAGACTTTGAGCATCTGCCCATTCGAGATACCTAACGCTTCAGCATCCTGAACACTGACCATTGCACGAGGCCCTGCTAAATTATCAAGCCCTTGGGTTTTGCGTGTCATAGTTCCGGTGTGAAACTGCTCAAGAACACGTCCTGTGGTCAACACCAATGGGTAATCTTCATCGGGTAATTCTGCTGCATACCTAAACGGAATCGCCGCCATTTGACCGCGCCCACGAGTAAATTGGGTTTGGTGCATAATACGCGTGCCGTTTGGGTTATTCTTATTACTCGGCCACTGAACACCATTCGCGGTAATATTCTCCCAACGTAACCCTCCATACTGCGGTGTTACACGAGCGATCTCATTGGTGATATCAGCAACCGTATTATATGTCCAGTCGCCTCCCATGGCATTCGCCAATAGTTGAATAATCACCCAATCTTCTTTTGCTTGACCCGGAGGATTAACCGCTGGATTAACACGTTGAACTCGACGCTCTGTGTTGGTGAAGTGACCGGATTTTTCAGCAAACGAACAAGATGGTAAAACCACATCAGCATACTGAGCCGTTTCCGTTAAAAAGATATCTTGCACCACAAGGAAGTCTAGAGTTTCAAGAGCTTCAATCACGTGAGATTGGTTAGGATCACTGAGCACTGGGTTCTCACCCATGACATACAAACCACGTACATCGCGATGACAGGCACCATCAATGATCTCAGTCAGCGTTAACCCCATTTCAGCAGGCAGCTCAGAAACACCCCACTCCATGGCAAACTTTTGACGAACCAGTAGGTTATACACTTTCTGATAACCCGGAAGGTTGTTGGGTAATGCGCCCATGTCGCACGCCCCCTGAACATTAGATTGACCGCGCAATGGGTTAATACCACCACCTTCAATACCAATATTGCCACACAAGAGTTGCAGGTTAGCGATTGAGCGAACATTATCGTGCCCAGTCGTGTGTTGTGTAATACCCATGGAATAATAGACAGCCGTACGCTCTGCCGTACCGATCAAGCGTGCCATCGCAAAGATATCTTCGGCTTTAACGCCTGTCACCAACTCCACCTTGTCGAGTGAATAACTTGGTGACATGACCTCTTGAAGCAAAGTATCAAAGCCGTCCACACGATCTTCAATATAATCTTGATCATACCAACCATGTTTAATAATCTGCTGCATCACACCATTAATCAGCATCACATCGGTTCCCGGTCGATGTGCTAAATAAAGTTCAGCATGATCGGCAATATCGATCCTTTTCGGGTCAGCCACAATAAGCCGAGCCCCGCCATGCCTAACCGCTTGCTTGATATGCGAACCGATAATTGGGTGTGCCGCCGTGGTGTCTGACCCAATAATAAAGATCACATCCGAGTGTTTGATACTTGGAATATCATTGGTCATTGCCCCACTACCTAGAGAAGCTTCCAAACCTGTTACCGTTGAAGCATGACAAAGGCGAGCACAGTGATCGACGTTGTTGGTGCCGAGTTCACGACGAATGAATTTTTGAAAAGCATAGTTATCTTCATTGGTCGTTTTTGCTGACGAGAACCCCGCCAATGCATTGCTACCAAAATCTTGCTTAATTGCGGTGAATTTATCAGCAATAAGCGTAATCGCTTCATCCCAGCTCGCCGGTTGTAACTGGCCATCTTTGCGTATTAATGGCGTGGTTAAACGCGCATCACTTCCGACAAAGTCAAAGCCGAAGCGCCCCTTAACACACAACATGCCCTCATTTACTGGGGAATCACCGCCTTCGATATAACGGATTTTATTTTTCTGCTCATCGACATGCATGGTTAGCTTACAGCCAACACCACAATAGGTGCAGATGGTATCGACTTTCTTAAGTACGTCGGTGTCACCCTGTTTTCTATCACGAGCATCCACCATCGCACCGGTTGGACACGCCTGAACACATGAGCCACATTGAACACAGTTCGAGTCACCCATTACGGTCTTGTTTGCACCAAAATTAGGTCGACATTCAGGTCTTGATGCTGGCTTGCCATCGGATTGCTTCATAAAGCTCAGAACACCATGGACACTCTGCTCGCGACACGCTTGGATACACTGACCACAACTGATACAGCGGTTGGCATCAAAAATGATAAATTCAGAGCTGTCATCGACCACGAATTTCTGCCTTGTAATGCCGTTCTTCGCTTCTTCAGCACGAATCGCCTGCCAACTTTCATTCGATGAGACATCGATTTTGTATTCTGGATGTGTTTGCGTCGCTTTATATTCCGTCGAGTAATCACGTAGGTCACAGTCGGTATTGGCTTGGCAGCCACACTCTAAACATCTTGCCGCTTCTGCCATCGCATCGGCATTATCAAAACCGGTTTCTACCTCATCGAAGCTCTGCTCACGCTGCTCAGGGGTTAACTCTGGCATGATTCTGCGAGCCATACGTTGAATGGATTGATACTGCTCAGGGTCAACTGCTTTTAGCTGCTTTTCCTTTCTTGAATTAAAGGGTTTCGTTGGGATATCATCCATATCACCATGAAAGAATCGGTCAATCGCTTGTGCAGCAATGCGCCCATCGCCCACCGCTTCTACTGCGGTGGCTGGGCCACGTCGGAAATCACCAATACTGAAAATATTCCCTGTTCCGGTATGCATAGTTTGTGGATTAGCATCAGCCGTATTCCAACGCGTTAAGGGAATTTCCAGTGGCTCATTATCCATAAAGCTCAGATCGGGCTTTTGTGACACGGCAGCAATCACCGTATCGAACGCCTCAACAAAGAACTCGCCAGTAGGTTGCGGACTGCGACGACCTGAAGCATCCGCCGGCCCCAGAGCCATACGTTCCAATCGAACTTCAGAGACACGACCATTTTTATCGGCTATGTTTTCTGCTGGGTTGGTTAAAAAGTGGAACTTCACGCCTTCATGTTCAGCTTCTTCGATTTCATAATCTTCCGCTGGCATCTCGTCTCGCGTCCGACGGTAAATTAGCGTGGTATCAGCCCCGTCACGAACGGCGGTTCGAGCGCAGTCAATTGCAGTATTACCACCGCCAATCACAGCCACTTTTTGACCCGTAACATACTGCTTATCGGTCACGTAATCTTTTAGGTAATCAACGCCAAGATAACAACCACCAAGCTCACTACCTGGATAGTTCATTTCAACCGCTTGCGATGCGCCAACCGCTAAACAAACCGCATCAAAATCTTGACTCAAATCAGACAGTGTAAAATCGACACCGAGCTTTTTACCGCACTCAATATCCATTCCATTTCGACACATCAGCTCGATTTCTTTATCGAGTATCGACTTAGGTAAACGATATTCAGGAATACCATATCGTAGCCAACCACCCGCTTGGGGCATCGACTCATAAACACTGACATCGTAACCTTCGTTCGACAGGTAATACCCAGCGGTAAGGCCACCGGGCCCACTACCAACAATCGCAATGCGCTTGCCTTTATTAGGTTTCTTTTCGGGTTTATAGCTCTCTTGAGCGGCTAAATCAGCGTCGGCAGCATGTCGTTTCAATTGGCGAATCGCGATGGATTCATCAACCAAGTTACGACGACATTCGGTTTCACAGAAAGCCGGACAAACACGACCAATCGAAAGTGGCATCGGCAGTGTTTTTTTGATCACTTCTATCGCTTTAATGTGATCATTTTGCGCAATATGATGAAGGTAAGATTGAATATCGACGCCTGCTGGGCAAGCCGTTTGACATGGCGCCTCACAGTCGGCGTAATGATCGACCATAATCCGGTTCAGAGCTTGTTGGCGATGGGTCGTTAATTGTTTTGACTGAGTCTTGATATTCAATCCATTAGACACCTCTAGCTCACAAGAGCGTGTCACTCCCATCCCCTCGACTTCGACCACACACAAATCACACGGTATTTTATCCGCTGTTTTGTTCAAACCACATAAAGATGGAATCTCTAAACCGCATGTTTTTGCCGCCTCAAGAACGGTCTGTCCTTGTTCGACAATCCGAAACTTACCATCAATGACGATCTGAATCATAACTAAGTCCTGCCTATATCTTTTACAAATTCGCGAGTTATCTACAACTGAGATTAAGTAATACAATATTTTTTAATATTATTAAATCTATATCAATACCATACATTGATTCCGGTTTTGTGCGTGTGACCTCAAACAAGTTCCATTGATATTCGCCACAAGGTATGAGTGGTCCTATCAGTCATCAAAAATGCGCTCTGCGCCGTCGAATTAATGCTTGAAAGTAGAACCCATTGGAGAAAGCAAGATTCTAGGTACAAAAAAGCCCCTAATAGTTAGGGGCTTTGAATCGCGACCATGGAGCCGTTTTCGAACTTATCGCTCAGGCATCAAAGTTACAGCTCAGCTTCTTCGACAAGCTCTTGCACTGGAGAGGCGGGTTTATTTTGAGCAAAGCCACGTAAGCCAACCACATGCACGTGTTCGTGATCTTTAAAGACCTTACGTACCAGTTTGTAGGTTGTGCCTTTCTCTGGGCTGATGTTCTCTGGGGCTGCAATCAGAAGTTGCATACCTAGGCGGTCACACAGCTCAAACAGCGTAGAAATAGATTTCGCATCCAAACGTGCGGCTTCATCAAGGAACAGCAAGCGACATGGCACGATGTCTTTACTACGAAGTCGACGAGACTCCTCTTCCCAACTCTGAACCACCATCAATAGGATAGACTGACCTGTACCGATCGCCTCACCCGTAGAAAGCGCGCCAGATTCCGCTTGTAACCAACCGTCTGAGCCACGATTAACTTCAACACTGAGTTCTAAGTAGTTACGATAATCCAGTAACTCTTCACCCAGAACTTGCGGAGAACGTTGACCCATGTCGATATGTGGGTTCACACGCTGGAACAACTTCGCCATCGCTTCTGAGAAGGTAAAGCGCGTTGATTCAAACAAGTCTTTGTGCTGCTCTTGCTGAGTCGCTAGCCCTGATAGCAAGATCTCGTGGCTTTCACGGATCTTAACATTCAGACGTACGCCCTTAACCTGACCAAAGTAAATGTTAGACAGACCTTGGTTCAGCATTCGAATACGGTTCTGTTCGCGCTGAATCGTCTTCTTAATGATGCTTGCTACCGATTCAGAGCTGATCGCGAGGCGGTTTTCACGCAGCGTCAGCTCTTCTGTTAGTCGAGCCAGCTCAACTTCCATCTCTTCGATGGCTTCAACCGGATCATCCGTACGAATGATGTCTTGGCGAATACGCTCACGAAGATGTTGGTAAACCGCTATGTAGAACAGAACCTTACGCTCTGGATGTGCGTTGTCTTCAGATAGGCGCAGCGAATCACGTAAGTCGTCATTGTCAGCGACAGCCAGACGTAGCGCACCCAATGATTTATCCGACATAGAGCGAAGCTCGCCCGCCGTGAGATAAGCCAGTTCACGCTTGTGTAGGCGACGTTCAACGTCATTCTCACGAGCCAAGCGAAGTACTGAACACCAGCCAGCTTTTGCTGCAACCACGAACGTGCGAAGCTCTGTGTACTCTTTCTGAACTTTCTTAAGACGCTTAACCAATGCTTTCATCTCAAGTTCAGTTGATGTAATCGTACGCTCGTATTCACTCTTACGGCTGCGAGAGGTATGCAAACGCTCTTGAAGCTCGTCACGACGACGCACAGCACGCTCTTCCGCGCCTTCATCAGCATTAACACCGAACTCTTGCAGCTCTTGTTTAAACTCTTGAACGGTTTCTTGCTTCGCTTGATGCGAGCTCTTCAGCGCGGCCAATACTTGGTTGTATTGGTTCATCTGTTCGCGCGCTTGCTTCAAGCCATCACGGCTTTTCGCTCTAGCCTGTTCAGCTTGCACTAGTTTCGCTTTCAATTGTTCACTCAATTCACTGCTTTTGTTAAGCAAATCAACAGAGTCTGCGTAAGCAAAATAGTGACGGCGCTCAATTAAATCAGACAGTGCAAACACTTTACCTTTTAGGTTTTGTAGAGCTTGGTCAGCGTATTGATATTCCGCTTCCAGCGCTTCAAATTGCTCTGGGTCAGCGTCTAGTGCAGAAACGATTTGCTCTAATGCTGTCAGTGCTTTGCCATGCGTATTCAAGTAAGACTTTGCTTCGCTTAAACGCTCAAGTTGTGCTTCTAATTCAGCAAGGCGCTCAGTCAGAGTTTCGTCTTCTAGAATACGCACCATTGGCGCTAATTTATCGAGTGCACTGAGTGCCTGCTTACTTTGTTGAAGCTGGCTACGTTGCTGTTGCTCTTTAGAATCAAGCTCAGCCAAAGCACGAACAATGTGATTACGCTTATCACGAATCGCAGCAAGTGCTTGTTCTGGATCAGCGTTAAACGCAACGTGCAGGTGCTTCGCAACAAAGCTGTTGAATGCTTGATACAAACGATTCAGTTTTTGAGCATCAAACGCGGCTTTCGCATGGTTCTCAACCACAACGTCACGCTCTTCACGCAATTTATCAAGACGCTGTTCACGAGCCGCACGACCAAACAGCGGGATCTCAGGGAAACGAGAGTAACGCATTTGACGATCGTTTAGCTGAACGCATACTGCACCTTCCAACTCATCAGCATTGAACGAGCTGTCATCAAATGCATCAACATCACCTTCAAGGATGTAAAGGTCGTCTGGGCAATCTTCAAGATCCACCAGCTTCTCTTTAATACCATCAAGGTCAGACACCACAATAGCGTTACGAGCTGGGCCGTACATCGCACTGAAGTACGGTGCATCACCAATCGTGATGTCATCGTAGATCTCAGAAAGCAGCACGCCACCAAGCGTATCCGCTAGGCCTTTCAGACGAGGATCGTTAGAACCGCCTGGCGAAGATAAACGCTCAATCTCTTGCTCAAGTTCAGCACGGCGCGTTGCCAACTGATCTTTTGCTACCGCTTGAGATTTCTCGTCTTCAAGTACTTGCTGCATTTGAGTCATGACCGCTTGGCTATCTTCTAGCTCAGCGTCTGTTTGATCTCTTAAAGCTTCAAGGGCATCGTTGGCCGTGATCCACGCAGGAGCAATGGACTCAAGCTTGTGGATCTCTTGATCGTAGTTCTGTTGTACACGACGCTGCTCGCTCTTCGCTTCACGCAGTTCTTCTTGAGCGTACTCAAGAGACTCGATCTGCATGGCGTGACGTTCACGCTCTTCATCGAAAACCGCTTCGTCAGTCAGTAAGACGTTGTGTTGTTTTTGGTATTCAGTCGCCAGCTCGTTCGCTTGACGCTGTTGCGCGACATCACGCGCCATGTCGCGGTGTTGAGCACGCCATTGCTGTTCGTTTTCAACAACGTGTTTTGCGTTACGGCCTTGTTCTAATGCTTGTTTTGCGCGGTGAGATGCGTCTTTACGCTCAACATCGCCCACAATACTCTTAACAAGAGACAATGCTTTGTCGAACTGCGCAGAAGCAGCAGAAGACATGTCTAGTTTATGCTTGGTCGACAGTAGCGTTTGAGTGCTTGATTCTTCTTGTGCTTTTAGCTCAGAAACCAGAGTTAGTGCGCTTTCTGCGGTAATAGCTTCATCACCAAGTAGCTGCTTAGTTTTTTCTAACGCTTGAACGGCTTGCTGGTATTGAAGTGCACGAGTTTGCTGAACGTCCAACGCTTGTTGGTAGTCAGCAAGCTGAGTTTTCAAACTATCCACTTCTTCTTCAGTCATGGTTGCCTGCTCTTCAGCAAGAATGACGCGCTCTTGAGCTTCTTCAACCACCATCATCTGCTCTTCTAGACGCTCATTAAGCTCTTCTAGGTCTTCGCTGTAGCGAGCAATTTTCTCTTGCTGACGAAGTGCAGTTTGAACCAATTGAAGGTGATCCGAAGCCGCTTGATAATCTTGCTCTAGTGCCGATTCTTGATCGACAAGTAACTCTAATTCTTCTTGAACGCGGTTCAACAAGTTGTTTTGATCAAGCAAGGTTTCACGAGAACCAAACAGTTCACCACGGAACTTCATGGTTTGATCAAGCTTGTTGCGACGATCGTTGGCATGGCGCATGTAATCGGCTGCCACGTAGTTCGTAGATTCAGTAATCAAATGTTTGAACAAGTCACGATCCGACTGCGTGGTTTTGATCGCTTCTAGCGTCATGCGGTTTTCACGCAGTGCTGATTCCATGTCTTGGAATGCTTTCTTCACACCACCATTTTGCGGTAGGAGGTAATCACGCAGAGAGCGTGTAATCGCACTTGAAATACCACCATAAAGCGATGCTTCGATCAAACGGTAGAACTTAGAACGATCGCTGCTGTTACGCAGTTTCTTCGGTACCACGCCGTATTCAAACATTTGCGAATGGTAATCAACAATCGAAGAGAAGGCTTTAAAGTGAGCGCCTTCGTATTGCGCGACTGCCGCTTTGACGTCGTTCAACTGACAGACACGAGCGTGGCTGTCTGACACGTTCTGAATCAACACATCTGTTGGTTTCACATGGCTTGGAAGGCCTTGAATAACGAACGGTTTGATGTCGACTTTCTTATCACGACCCGCAACTTGTTGTAGTTTTACCGCAAACAACAGGCGTTGATTACGAGAGTTCACCACATCTAGCGCGGCATAACATGCACCGGGCTGAAGCTTACCGTAAAGGCCTTTATCTCGTGATGACTGTGAGCTACCCGCTTCCGTTGTGTTACGAAAATGCAGAAGGCTTTGATCAGGGATCAGTGCTGTGATGAATGCCGCCATTGTGGTCGACTTACCGGCACCGTTACCACCAGAAAGTGTTGTAACCAATCCATCTATATCAAAAGTACGCGCAAAAAAGCCGTTCCAGTTGATCATGGTTAATGATTGATACTTACCTCTTTCAATCATGCTTCACCTTCTATTTTGTTCTGTTCGCCAGAGTTTGATTCGTCATCAACACCGGCTTGATCGTTAAAAATGTCATGCTGACTGTTTTCGGTTGCATCTAATTTGGCTTCTGCTGGCTCTTCATGCAACAAGCTGCCTTGATTTGGCTCTTGCGTATGCACTACTGCTTCGCCATCACGGATCAGACGCAACTGAGCTTCTTTCATGTCGTCGCCAACACGAACATCGGCACCAAAACGAAATACCGCTTCACTGATTCGGAATTTGCCCGTTTCACCAATCGCAATCAGCATTCCGATACGACGTAAACGACGTAAAGAGGTCCGCACTTTTTCAAATAGCTTTTCTTTATCTAAGTCAGAACCTGAAGCTCGGTGAGTTGCTAACTTCATCAGTTTCTTCTCATCAGCCAGCGCCATAAGCTCTTCAAACAACTCTTGGTTAGTGAAGATGCCTTCATGCGCTAAACGTTCTGGACTCAAGTATAAGAAACACAACACCTTGCCAACCAACATGTCTAGCTCAGACAATACACTACGACCAATCAGAGACGTAGAACGCGGACGCAAGTAAAAGAAACCTTCCGGCGCTTTTACCAGTTCCGTATTGTAGCGTTGGTAGAAATGCTGAAGCTCAACTTCGAAATCGGACAGCAACGCGTGGTTATCGAGATCTTCTGTTGAAACATGCTTACCTGAACGCAGCATGCTGTCTAGCGCAGGGAACAGTGGGTTCGCTATCGCTTTTACCAGTTTCTCTGGCATGTAATCATCAGTACTTGTTAATGACATTTGCTTGTACCTTTGCACCAAAATCGTTAATTGCCTGCCAATCTGGCTGAATAGCCTGATAGTCAGACTCTGAATAACCTAAGCGCACGGCTTGGTCGACAACAATTCTGGCTAAATCAAAATGGTGTGTGCGAGGGTGTGCTGCGAGGTAATCGCGTAACACAAGACCAAGGTCAATTGGCGCACCTTGCTGTTTGTGAGCTTTTAACATCTCTGCGATTCGGTCTGAAAGCAGATCATTCACTTGCTCAAATTCTTCGTACTCGACATCAATTGGCGCTTGCCCCATCACTTCGTCATCACGAAGCACCAGCGCTTCATCACGAAGATCGGTCAGTTTTTCAGCATCCACGTAAGTCAGTAGCCAAGGTGCATCAAAGTAATCGGTAACGGATTGACGTAAGCGCTGGCTAAAGGCACGGTTTTTATCCATATCGATGGCAGTACGGATGAACTTATGAACATGGCGGTCGTAGCCAATCCATAAATCGATCGCTTGCTGGCCCCAGCTGGTGATTCGATCGAGCTTCATTTGCAAACCAAATAAGGTTTCACCAACGAACTCGAGCTCATCGTCACCGTAAACAATTTCTTGAATATCGAGGATCTGTGTTTGCAGTTCATCTCCCGCCGCTTGCAAGGTGTCTTGCAACTCTTTTAGCGTCGCTGAGGTTTCTGATAGCAAAGATTCACAGTTGTTAATGGCCTCTCGCCAATCCTTATTTAAAAGGTTAGCAATTTGCTGCTTAACAGTTTGCTGCTGCTCATCCATGACACGTTGGTTAAGATCGATTTGATCGAAAATTTCACCTACAGAGTACTTAAGCACACCGTAAACGTTCTTTCTCCAATGTCCTGGCGTGCCGCCCTTTTGCGCCGCTTCAATGGCTTTTGCCATCTCACCCGCAACCATCGAAAGTTGGATAGACAGTTTTAATTTAGAAAACTGACGGTGGCGTAAGTAATAATCGGAAATACCAATCGCTAATGGCGATAAGCGATAAATGCTCGCACCATCCGTGATCTCACTGGTAAAGCGACTAACCAACTTCTGTTTAACAAGCTCATTGATGGCATTGTTGGCTCGAAACGCTGACGCTTCGCCAGTGTCTTCAAACAGACGAGTGACAATAGTAAATGCATCGTGCAATTCACCTTCGCCCAACTCTTCATCGAACCTTTCATGGCTTAGTACTGCGATAGCAATTAAAAATGCTAATCGCTCTGGCGGCAAGTTTAATGAAAAATCATGCTGCTTGACCCAGCCCACCAACTCATCAATTGGCTGCTCTTCGGCAGTTTGAGTCATTTCACTCATTGTGGTTCCTGTTACTGTTCTTAGTCATATCAAACAACAAGTCTGATATAACGCCTATTTTTAATACGCAGCTTCATACTATTGCATAATGCGTGTTGTGACATCTTTTACCACATCCATCGCCGTTATGGCTTAGGTTTTTGAGCCCAAACATGAATGTAGCGGCCTAGAGACAGGTATGGCTCTTGGCGGCATAGCTGCTTTTCTAGTTCCAGCACATCTTCAAATTGGTAATCGCCCATGTACTCCATATTGCCTATGTAATCACTGAAAGAGCGAATGCCTGATTTACCGCAAATATCAAGACCTGCATCTTCGATCCATTGGTAAACCTCTTCAGGCTTCAAGCCTTTTTGTGGTTGCAGCTTAAACCGTTTTCGGTGTGGCATCCCATTCAATACATGAGGAATGTTGCCACAAATCACATTTTTCAGGACTAAACCATGGTGGTTATAAAACATAATCGAGGCCACACCACCCGGTTTTAGTTGTTCAAGCAATAAATCAAGCGCCTCTTTCGGGTTGGCTAGCCACTCCATCACGGCGTGAAACATCACCAAATCGACTTGATCATCGAGATGTTCTGCGACTTTTTGCACCGGAGAATGGATAAACCGATATTGTGTTAGTAAACCCGCTTCTGTAATTCCTTCTTGCGCTAGTTTAAGCATCTCAGAAGAGAGATCACATAAAGAAACATTATGCCCAAGTGCGGCGATTCTTTGCGACATCTGTGCAAGTCCGCCCCCGGCATCAAGAACATGCAGCGGTGAAGGACAGCCTTCTAATTGGGTTAAAGCTTGTTCTAAATCTTCCCAAACGATGCTCTGACGGATCTCTCCTTTGTCAGACCCGTAAATATTTTTTGCAAATTTGTGGGCAATATCGTCGAAATTACGGTCTTCAGTCACGGCTACTTGAGTTATTATGTCCTATCATGCCTGCTATTCTGTCACAGGAATTTCAGGAATAAAGAGGCGATGTCTCTTTTTACTACTAAGTGATGTTTTTTCGGACTATTCGGATATGTTTGAGCTGAAAAAAGTCGTGTCTTCGTTATTGATGCCACTACCAGCAATGTTAATTCTCGCTTTTCTGGGTTTAGCCCTAGTGATGTTTACTACCAAAAGGAAGACCGGTTGCCTAGTTACCCTTTCAGCCCTTTGTGGTATTTTCCTGATCGCTTTCCAGCCAGTTTCTAGTCAACTTTTAATGCCCATGGAAAGGCAACACACCGCATTTTTACCTATCGATGATACCGTCGATTACGTTATGGTTCTCGGAAGTGGTCACGTCGTCGACGATCAAATACCGCCAACGTCAGAGCTTAGCCGTACCGGTTTGATGCGTTTAACGGAAGGGATTCGTATTCTACGACTTTACCCAGGAGCCAAACTCATTCTCTCTGGCTACGGGGCGGGTACGGAAGTCAGTAATGCAAGAATGATGGCCAAAGTCGCCTTATCACTCAGCGTGTCAAAACCCGATATCATTTTACTTGAAACCGCAAAAGACACCTGGGAAGAAGCTCGTCAAGCCGCCGCATTTGTTAAAAATAAAAAGATGATTTTAGTCACGTCTGCTAGCCACATGAGCCGAGCACTGAATGAGTTTCATAATGCCGGCATCAACCCATTACCGGCACCCACCAACTACCTTGCACAAGAAGGCATTGTTGAACCTTGGAATAAATACATGCCAAAGGCGCTCTACCTTGAGCAAACTGAACGTTACTGGCACGAAAGAATGGGGTTAATTTGGCAAAGTCTACGCGATTGGCTAGACACCAGTAATAACCATTCAGAAGAGCCTGTTGTTATCCCTACACCTTCTATCTTAGAAGACGATGATGTTACCGCGGCCCTGCCCTAAAGCTTTCTCACTTGGTCATGGACTTTGAGAAAGCAATAAGTGAATGACTGAAAAAAAATGAGCCGTTATAAAAAAAGCCGAGACATATACTCTGTCTCGGCTTTTTTACGCATATTGTCTCGTTGCTGATTAATTGTCTCGTTACTGATTAAACGCCACTAAAAACTTTAATCACCGGCGAACATGTAACCTTCACCATGCACCGTTACAAAAATTTGTGGATTCTTAGGGTCAAACTCCATTTTGGCACGCATGCGACGAATCAGTACGTCGATGGTACGATCATTAGGCGCATCCACTCGGTGGCTGATCATGTTCAGAATACGTTCGCGACTTAATACCTGATTAGGGTAAGAAGATAGTGCGACGAGTAACTCATACTCGGCCTTAGTTAATTTCACCGGTTCGCCATTTTTGCTCAGCGCTCGGCGAGGAATATCAAACGTCCATTCACCGAAGCGAACAACGGATTCATTGTCATCTTGCTCTTCGTGCCCCGTCGCCGTTTTGCGAGCGGCAGCAATACGCCAAAGTAAGTTTTTAACTCGAACCAACAGTTCGCGTAGTTCAAAGGGTTTAGTCACATAGTCGTCTGCGCCCATTTCAAGGCCTACGATTTTGTCGATGCTATCCGTGCGCCCAGTAACTAAAATAATTCCAATGTCTGATTGACTGCGTAATTCGCGAGTTAGCATCAATCCATCTTCACCGGGTAAATTGATGTCGAGCATAATGAGGTCAACGCTGTTTT
Organism: Vibrio minamisatsumaniensis; assembly: GCF_050337445.1. NCBI lineage: Bacteria > Pseudomonadati > Pseudomonadota > Gammaproteobacteria > Vibrionales > Vibrionaceae > Vibrio > Vibrio minamisatsumaniensis. Next base: position 72,284 of record NZ_JAKJSY010000013.1, read on the forward strand.
CTTTCAAAACGTTTCTCATTTGAGCGCCGCTCTCTGCTTCACTCACGGTGTAACCTTCATTCTGGAAATATCCAACCAGTTTACTGCGGGTTACCACATCATCTTCAACGACCAATACGTGATAGCTCATCTACACCACTTTTCTTATTTAATAGTTTCATTGACTATTCTATTCATAACTAGTAACAATTCTAGTCGTACAGAAGATAAAAGCCAGAAAGATGATTTTTTTTTGATACAAGACAATCTTAAACCTTGCTATTTATCGCTCATCGCAATTCAATATAGGCATTATTGCTAGCGAGTGACGTTGTACTCTACAAATATCACGGTTAGTTAGCCTTCGTAGCCAAGCAATACGAAAGACGATATTAGGATTAATCAAATGAAAGATACGAAAGCGTTCAACGAACAAAGAGCAGAAATATATTGGTGGCTATCAAGCTTATTCGCTAAAGAACTCACTCAAGAAGAGCTTGATCACTACCATTCTGTCGAAATTCGTTCCTTTCTGACTGGTTTAGGGGAAAATGAAACACTTAAGCCAGCAATCGACAGCTTGGTAGACGCGCTCAACCGTTTACAAACTCGTGAAGATGCACAGTTAGAGCTAGCAGCTGACTTCTGTGATCTATTTTTAAAAACGGATAAGCATGGCGCCCTTCCTTACGCTTCAATGTATATCGGTGAGACGGGGTTATTAAACGATAAACCCGCAAAAGATATGGAAGAGATCATGGCGAAACACAATTTAGTCGTGAATCAAGATCTCAAAGAACCAGCAGATCACATTGCCATCGAACTCGACTTTCTTGGCAACCTGATCATCCGCTCTAACGACACTGAGTGTGAGGATGAGCTAGAGAAATCGTTTGCTAGTCAGCAGCAATTTATCGAACAAACACTGCTGACTTGGTTACCAAAGTTCAATGCAAAATGTCACGACATCGATTCATTCGGTTTCTATGCATCGGTTTCATCCCTACTTGTTGCTTTCTGTAACCTAGACACTCTATATTTGGCGGGTGAATAAACGGGCAGTATGACTCGGTCAATAAATTCAGATAATGTGACAATTCACCCGGATTTCTGGGTGAATTTTGTTGCGAGTAATTTCTAGTCAGTTTAAAATTGTGACCGTAAACGATAAAATATGAAATGCTCACGAAATGCTATGCTTATAAAAATTCAGAGCATTTTAGTGTTAAGACAAGCCGCTCAATAGCGGTTTTTTGTTTTTTAGCACTTAGTACCCAAAGAGCCCTACAACTATAAGCTCTTAATTAGGTAGCTTAACGGCTACTTCATCCCATACTTGGGAAAGTAGCTTCTAATAGGATAAAACCATGGCCACTATAAAAGACGTCGCTCGCTTAGCCGGTGTATCGACAACGACCGTATCTCATGTAATCAACAAAACACGTTTTGTTGCAGAAACAACTCAAGAGAAAGTCAATCAAGCCGTAGACGAATTAAACTACGCACCAAGTGCTGTCGCACGGAGTTTAAAGTGCAATACAACACGCACTATTGGTATGTTAGTAACGCAATCAACGAACCTGTTCTTCTCTGAAGTTATCGATGGTGTTGAGAGCTACTGCTATCGTCAAGGTTACACTTTGATATTGTGTAACACCGGCGGTATCTATGAGAAGCAACGAGACTACATTCGAATGCTTGCAGAGAAACGTGTCGATGGCATCTTGGTGATGTGTTCTGACTTAACAGAAGAGCTAAGAGAGATGTTGGACCGTCACGCTGATATCCCTAAAGTGGTGATGGACTGGGGGCCTGAAAGCTCTCAAGCCGATAAAATTATCGATAACTCTGAAGAAGGTGGCTACCTAGCGACAAAATACCTAATTGATCGCGGTCACACTGACATAGCTTGTTTAAGCGGCCACTTAGACAAAGCGGCCTGTATTGAACGCATCGCTGGTTACAAACGTGCGCTCAATGAAGCACAGATTTCTGCTGATGACAGCATGATCATTGAAGGTAACTTCGAATGTGATACTGCCGTTCTCGCGGCAGATAAAATCATCGAAATGAAAAAACGTCCAACAGCCGTATTCTGCTTTAACGATACAATGGCGCTTGGCTTAATGAGCCGACTACAAGAAAAAGGAATTCGTATTCCTGAAGATATCTCTGTCATCGGTTACGACAACATCGAACTGGCTGAGTACTTCTCTCCACCGTTGACTACGGTTCACCAACCGAAGCGTCGTGTTGGTAAAAATGCATTTGAAATTTTATTAGAACGCATTAAAGATAAAGACCATGAAAAACGTGTGTTCGAAATGCACCCTGAAATTGTTGAGCGAAGCACCGTTAAAACGTTAAATTAATGGTTATATTCTCATCTAATCGTGCGCTCCTTTGGGGGCGCCTTTTTATCAACACAAAAACCTAACTTAGGTGCATATAAGAAAGAAGATTAATTGAAGCAGTATCACACTTTTGAATAGCAAGTGTGAGCTTCATTCAACAAAAACTTTATTCTATTTAATCAGTCACGCACAGGGCAAATCACTCGAAAGAGTGAGACGCAAAGCTTCCGGCCTAAACCACTCGTTGGTATGGTAGCGGGGCTACCGATGGCAAAATGCAGTAGTTGCTAATAATTTAGTAATTTACGGCTTATTGACAATTTAGTTGCAACATTTTGCTAATCTCTCGGACCTGCTTATTTGGTGGCGTAGTTCAAATACACCGAGATGAATAACATGGATAAACCGATACTAAAGGACTCAATGAAGTTGTTTGAGCCCTTAGGAAAAATAAAATCACGCTCAATGTTTGGTGGCTTCGGGCTTTTCGCTGATAACACCATGTTTGCCCTAGTGGTCAATGACCAATTGCATATACGAGCAGACAAAAGCACAACGAATCAATTCGAGCAGCAAGGATTTCAGCCTTACGTCTACAAAAAACGAGGGTTCCCTGTTGTTACTAAATATTTCGCTTTGCCCGAGAGCCTATGGCAAGATCAAAAGGAAATTTTGCAACTAGCCAGTGCTTCTTTAGGGTATGCTAAAAATGAAAAGGCTCAGCAATCCTCAGCTAAGCCAACTCGATTAAAAGATCTTCCTAACCTCAGACTCGCGACTGAGCGTATGTTAAAAAAGGCTGGGATAGAATCTGTAGAACATTTATATGAATCAGGCTCTGTAAACGCATTTAACGCCATCAAAGAATCACACGCCTCTTCTGTCAGTATCGAACTGCTTTGGGCGCTAGAAGGTGCTATCAATGGCACACACTGGTCTGTGATACCTCAACAGCGTCGCGAAGAGCTGAGCAATCGAGTTAATTAACATTATCACCCTATGACTAAGCCGCATTTTGCGGCTTTTTTTATATGTGCTGAAAGTTAATTGACGTTTTGCCTGTCTATACTCAAGTGATGCATTAAAAATTATAGGAAATCGCAATGAGTAAAAAAGTCATATTGGGTCTGGCATTGATCGCCACTATCCTTTTGTTAGGTCTTAACTTTAGCCAATACCTAACACTTGAGAATGCCAAAGATCAACAAGCCGTTTTAAATGACTACATTGATAGCAATTTCATTGCCGCCGCCGCAACCTATTTTGTCGTATATATCATGATTACCGCTTTCTCGATTCCAGGGGCTGCTGTCGTGACGCTGTTAGGGGCTGCGTTGTTTGGATTCTGGAACAGTTTGCTATTGGTGTCTTTCGCGAGTGCCATTGGGGCGACTCTCGCTTTTCTCAGTAGCCGATACCTCTTACGAGACTGGATACAAAGCAAATTTTCTGACAAATTAGTCACGATAAACAAAGGCATTGAAAAAGACGGGTCATTCTACTTATTTTCGCTCCGTTTAATTCCGGTCTTCCCATTTTTTATTATTAACTTATTAATGGGCTTAACACCAATGTCGATCACGCGTTATTACCTGACGAGCCAAATTGGGATGTTACCAGGCACTGCTGTTTTCTTAAATGCTGGAACTCAACTGGCAGAAATCGACTCACTGTCGGGGATTGTTTCACCTTCGGTACTATTGTCGTTTATCTTGCTGGGTGTATTCCCAATAATTGCTAAATGGTTGATGAACAAGTTTCGTTCTGCCCCTGTCGCCGGATAAGGTCTATTTCCATGAAAATCTTTAGTGCATCGAATCCGACAGAAGCCCATATCATTTGTGGGTTACTAGAAAGCGAAAATATTGCGTGTGAAGTCCGAGGAGAAGGGTTATTTGGTTTAAAGGGAGAAATCCCTTTCACAGAAGATACAGACCCTTACGTTTGGCTATGTGAGCCAGAAATGACCGACAAAGCACGTTTAATTGTTAGTGAATACCAAAAGCAGCAAGATTCCATCATCTATGAAGAATGGCGTTGCAGAAAGTGTCATGAAATCAATGAGGCTCAATTCGGGTCTTGTTGGCAATGTGGTACCGCCTCTCCTGAATAGAAACTATTCATTACAGCTAAAATCCATCTGACAAAAAAGCGGGGCTCAAAAAATCGGAAGCTAATGTTCACCTCCCATTTTTACGGCGTTCACGTTGAGCTTGTTGTCGCCGTTACTTTGAGGCATATGGCGAATGTAAATCGCTTTTTAAGATTTACTGCAGTTGCTTTTGAATAAAGGCAATCGAACGTTGGTTAAACTCTTCAGGGTTTTCCACGTTGCATACGTGTCCGCAATTCGCTATTTCGACCAACTCACTCGCCTCATGTGCTTCCACCATTTCTTTTACAGTCTTGATGAACATGTAATCGCGCTCTCCCATCAAATAAAGAGTTGGGATCGGTAATTCTCTATCTTTAAAGTACTTCATAAGAGGGTTCACATCAGCGGTTAGAATAAACCAGCGTTTAAACTCTTTTTGACACAATTTTTTGGCTTCGCGGATAAATAGATGACGCGACTCTTTCTGGTTTTTTTGCGGCATGACAACATAAGCAAAAAGGCGGTATAACCACATGTATGGAATGATGTGCTTGCTTAAGTTACCCAGCTTTATCAATACTTGAGAGCGAGTATTGAGCTTTGTCACCGCCCCACCGAGCACCATAGAACGCACCCGCCCTGCGGCTAACTCTGCAACATTACGAACAATAATGGTCCCCAACGACATGCCCACGAAATGCGCTGAACGGATTTTTAGATGATCAAGGACTTTAAGGATATCGAGTGTGACCGCTTTAAACGTATAGCGATTCGCTATCAGCTCTTTGAGTATATTGTCTGACTTGCCGTGCCCTCTCAGATCGATAAGAAGCAAGTTAAAATGCTGTTTATAAGCTTTAATTTGCTTAAACCAGATCGAGGAACTGCCGCCTGCACCATGCACAAATACCACCCATTCATCGCTCGTAGGGTGAGTAAATGTTTTATGAAATAATAAACTCTCAGACATACCTATCACTTTAATTAATAAAATGGAGCTCAGCCTCATCACAAGGCTATACTTAAGGATATCACGCAATCCTGAACTTTAAATGATAATAGTGTTAAAGTTCATGTCCGTCAGGTAAATCGTTGCGCCACCTTTCCTTCCGGAGTGATATGAGTGTGCAAACTTTGTCTTTGTCCCCCCCTGATTGAACGGACGAAAAAACAAAAAGGCCCTCTACTGCTAGAGCGCCTTTCATTATCACAAATCATTGCCGTTCATTGGCTAACTTAATAGACTAAGTCAATGCCTTAAAGAGCAGAATGGTACATCGACAGATACTCTTTTGCCGCGCATTCCCAACAAAAATCTTGCTGCATCGCATAAAGCTGAACACGCTTAATTTCAGAGGGGTTTTGTGCGTAAAGTAGTAATGAACGATGCAATACCGCGAGCAACGCTTGCGGTGTCGGCTCTTCAAAAGAAAAGCCCGTCGCGAGGCTAGGATCCTGATCATAATCATTCACACTGTCTTTTAAACCACCAACAGACCGCACAATAGGTAAAGTCCCATAAGCCATGCTGTAAATTTGATTTAAACCACAAGGTTCGAATTCAGAAGGCATCAAGAAGAAATCAGAGCCAGCTTCAACCAAATGTGCTAATTCGTTATTGTACGCTTCAACAAATGAGAACTTTTCTGAATGAAGTGCTGAGATCTCTTTCAACTGACTGGCCAAAACCGGATCACCAGTACCGACAATCACTATCTGAAGATCGTTTTTCAAGAACTGCTCAATAATGGGCAATAAGTAATGCACGCCTTTTTGATGGGTCAAACGACAAACCATACCGTACACCGCACAATTCAGGACCGGAAGACCAACACTCTGTTGTAATTTTTGTTTACAAGCTGATTTTCCGCGAACCATGCTGTGTTTGGTCGCTTTGTATTTACGAGGTAGGAAAGCATCAGTTTCCGGATTCCAAGCCCCGTAATCACACCCATTCAAAATGCCGAACAGATCAGCTGATCTGTGTTGGAATTCTGCAGCCATACCGTGGCTACCTAATTCCGTTTTCAACTCTTCTGCATAGGTAGGGCTGACAGCATTAATTTTATCAGCGCACAACACACCGGCTTTTAGCATAGTGACATGCGTATCACTCACCGCAGCTTCAGGGACGTTGTAACTGTGCATTTCAGGCAAGCACTGCAATTCGTCATAGGAGAATACCCCCTTGAAAACCGCATTATGAATTGAGATTACACTGCGTGTATTTTTGAAGAAATCGTTCTCTTGGTAACGAGACTTAAGTAAGAAAGGGACAAAGCCAGTATGCCAGTCATTCGCATGAACGATATCAGGCTGAAACCCTAGCTTCGGCAACATATCCAGACAAGCTGCGCTAAAAAACGAGAAACGCTCTCCATTGTCGATATAAGCTTGATTGTTCTCGGCATACATTTCAGGGCGATCGAAATATTGAGCACACTCAATGCCAAAAACTTGAACGCCTTCGACACTCAACGTCTTCACCTGATAAGCCGTATACGGCCAATGAGCGAGCTCAGTTGATAAAATGACTTCTGCCGAATCAATATTGGGAATATTTCGATAAGCAGGAATCGTCACTCGTACGTCCTGTTCGAGTGTTTGTAACGCTTTAGGCAGTGCCTTGGCTACATCAGCCAAGCCACCACTTTTAATCAATCCTTCAACTTCAGATGCTACAAAAAGTACCGATAAAGTCTTAGTAACCAATTCGAGCTCCTTTCTCAATAACGACCACACCGTCTTCGGAAACGTGGTAATGCTTTTTGTCTTCTCTCAAATTGACGCCAATCTGTGTGCCTGGGGCAATATCAGCATGTTTATCAACGATGACACGACGAAGCACACAACCCTCACCCACTTTAACATCACCCAATAAGATACTCTCGCTAATATCACACGCTGATGCAATATTACTGCGAAAACCGAGTACGCACTTCTCAATACGAGAGCCACGCACGTAGCTTCCATTACATACGAGACTGTCGATGATTTGAACTCGACCATTTGCGGAATCAGTGAACGTCGCAGGTGGTAGCGGCGGGTAGTAAGTGTGCAGTGGCCACTTGCGGTTATAGAGCGAGAATGGCGCATCTTTCTCCAGAAGATCCATATGCGCTTGCCAGTAAGCATCAATCGTACCGACATCACGCCAGTAAACCTCTTCTTTTTCACCGGTAATGCGGTTAGTACTGAAATCGTAAACAAACACATCACCACGTGGAAACATGTTTGGGATAATGTCTTTTCCGAAATCATGAGAAGAATCAGGTTTATCTGCATCTTCCGTTAGTTCAGCAAACAGTTCTTTCGCTTCGAATACGTAATTACCCATTGAAACAAGCGCTGATTCAGGATCCCCTGGGATCGACTTTGGATTTGCAGGCTTCTCTTCAAAGCCAATCATACGGCCTTCAGCATCAACTTCAATAACACCAAACTCAGAAGCTTCTGAAAGTGGCATACGCAATGCTGAAACCGTCAACGCGGCTTGCTTTTCTTTATGAAAATCAAGCATCTGTTTGATATCCATTTTATAGATATGGTCAGAACCGAAAATACAAACGTGATCAGGTTCTTCTAACTCCATAAAGCTCATATTTTGGTAAATAGCATCTGCGGTGCCTTCATACCAACGCTTTCCTTTACGCATTTGCGCCGGAATTGGGTCAATAAAGCGATCTGTTATCCCACTGATATTCCAGCCTTTTTTCATATGGTGGAACAAAGATTGTGATTTGAATTGTGTTAGAACATAGATCTTCATTAAATCAGCATTAACGAAGTTGTTCAAAGCGAAATCAATCAAGCGGTAGCTACCGCCGAAAGGTACCGCGGGTTTGCTGCGAGATTCCGTTAAAGGTCTTAAGCGCGAGCCTTCGCCACCGGCAAGAATCATACCCAATACACGAGCCATTTTATTCTCCATATAATTTATAGTCGATGCCAGAGCTCATAGAGGTATCTTCCTCTGAGAGGATGAGCACTAACACTTATTTCGGTACTTAGAGAATATCCATTCATATTTCGTGAAAATTACCCTAAGCCAAACGTTGTAATACATGCATTATTAGTTGCACTTAGTTTTATATACGTTATCGACTTTTTTGCCGATTTCAATTTTTAATACACTATTCTGCGCTTCGTAAACCGATGGCCTTCCCAAGGCTTAGGGCAGGTCACATTACACCGCCCAAATGAAACATAACATTAACACCGACCGCACATTAGGTATACAACTAAACACACAACCAACCACTACATTATTTTCCTTAGGTTACATTCCCGTTAAAGTTACATAAGAAGAGATGATTAATTTTTGTCATTTATTTCACTGTGTGAATTTAATAAGCTCTCGCCGGCAACGGGACCAACCAATCTGTTGCATATTTAGTCATATTCTGTTCAAAAAAAAACAGCCTAGTGGCTGTTTTTTTCAATCAATGTGTCCGTTATTTCTCTTTCGGCTTTTTACGCTTATCTGTAACTTCCCACTTACCGTCGATATACAACGCTGTCCAACCCGAAGGTTTTCCATCGACTTCAGTACGAACGTAGTTTTCTTTCGTCTTACGACTAAAACGTACCACTGTCGGCTTACCATCAGGATCAGCAACTGGCGCTGATGTTAGGTACAGGAATTTAGGTGAGATACGGTCTTTAAAACGAACTAGCTCTTCCACTAATGGGGCACGTGTTTCTCGTGATTTAGGGAAGTTGCTCGCGGCCATAAATAGACCAGACGCACCGTCACGAAGCACAAAGTATGCATCTGAGTTTTCACAAGGCAGTTCAGGGAAATGCACTGGATCTTCTTTCGGTGGTGCGACTTCGCCATTTTTCAGAATCTTACGCGTGTTCTTACAATCGTCACTCGTACAATCCATGTATTTACCAAAACGACCGTTCTTCAGAACCATGTCAGAACCACATTTATCACACTCAACAAGTGGACCATCGTAGCCTTTCACTTTGAATTCGCCGTGCTCAACCACATAACCTTCACAGTTCGGGTTGTTGCCACATACGTGCATCTTACGCTTATCATCAATCAGATAAGCGTCCATTGCCGTTTCACAAATAGGACAACGCTTTTTAGCTCGAAGTGCAGCGGTTTCAACGTCTTCTTCAAGCACATTGATAATGCCTTCTTCATCACCAAGGTTAATGGTTGTCTTACAACGCTCTTTTGGTGGCAGTGCATAGCCAGAACAGCCAAGGAATACGCCTGTCGAAGCCGTGCGAATACCCATCTTACGGCTACAAGTCGGACACTCAATATCGGTTTCCACGATATGATTTGGCTTCATGCCACCCGCATCTTCGTCTAAGTCTGCTTTTTCCAAATCGCCTGTAAAGTCTTCGAAGAAGTTATCGAGCACGCCTTTCCAGCTTGCTTCACCTTCTGCGATTTGGTCCAACTTCTGCTCCATACGAGCAGTGAAGTCGTAGTTCATTAAGTCATTGAAGCTGCCGTCTAGACGGTCAGTAACAATTTCACCCATCTTCTCAGCATAGAAACGACGCTGTTCAACTTTTACATAACCACGATCTTGAATCGTCGAGATGATTGATGCGTATGTTGAAGGACGACCAATACCACGCTTCTCAAGCTCTTTAACTAGCGCCGCTTCAGTGAAACGAGCCGGTGGCTTAGTGAAGTGCTGCTTAGGGTCTAGCGCGATCAGATCCAACTTATCGCCGATCTGAACGGCAGGAAGGATCGTATCTTCGTTCTTGCCCATTGGACGCTGAACACGAGTCCAACCATCAAATTTAAGAATACGGCCTTTCGCTTTTAACGTGTACTCATCAGCTTTAACGCTTACTGTCGTTGAATCATATTGAGCTGGTGTCATTTGACATGCCACGAATTGATTCCAAATTAGCGAGTAAAGCTTGTGTGCGTCTGCGTCTACGCCGTTTAAGTCTTCCGACTTAACATCTACACTTGAAGGACGAATCGCTTCGTGGGCCTCTTGAGCGCCCTCTTTGCTGCCGTATACAAGTGCTTTAGGTGGAAGATATTGCGCGCCGTACTCAGAACCAATGTATTCACGAGCGGCTTCAACAGCTTCTGAACTCAAATTGGTTGAGTCAGTACGCATATAAGTGATGTAACCCGCTTCATACAAGCGTTGAGCCAGCATCATGGTTTTCTTTACGCCGTAGCCCAGACGTGTACTCGCCGCTTGTTGCAGCGTCGATGTGATGTAAGGGGCAGACGGCTTACTCTTGGTTGGGCGGTCTTCGCGTTTACACACTTCATATTGCGCTTTTTCTAAAACACTAACAGCCGCTTGAGTTTGCGCTTCGTTGTCAGGTTTAAACGCAACACCGTTTTTCTGAGCAACTTGCAGTCTGAAAGCCGTTTTGTCGCTTGTTTTAGTGTCGGCATGCACATCCCAGAACTCTTCGGGGATAAAGGCGTTAATTTCGCGCTCACGTTCAACCAGTAACTTTACGGCTACCGATTGAACGCGACCAGCAGATAAACCTCGAGCTACTTTTTTCCAAAGCAGCGGTGACACCATAAAGCCAACAACACGGTCCATAAAACGTCGTGCTTGTTGTGCGTTTACGCCATCGATGTTTAGCTCACCTGGGGTTTCGAAAGCTTGCTGAATAGCATTCTTGGTAATTTCGTTAAAAACCACTCGTTTGTATCGCGTTTCATCGCCACCGATGATCTCACGAAGGTGCCATGCGATAGCTTCTCCTTCGCGGTCCAAATCGGTTGCGAGATAAACATGATCTGCGTTCTCAGCCAGTTTTTGCAATTCAGCAACGACTTTCTCTTTACCCGGTAGAATTTGGTAGTTCGCTTCCCACTCATTGTATGGGTTAATACCCATTTTTTTAATCAGAGCTTTGCGATCTTTTTCTTTCTTGATACGAGCTTTATCTTCTGGGCTCATACCCTTTGTTGAAACTGCTGCAGCCTTTTTACCAGTACTTTGACCCGCCGTTGGTAAATCACGTACGTGACCTACACTGGACTTAACGACAAAGTCTTTGCCAAGATATTTATTGATAGTTTTAGCCTTGGCTGGCGACTCCACTATAACGAGCGATTTACCCATATTGACTCTAACGTCCTTAATCACGATGCTTTAACACCAACAATTCAACTTGTGGGCTTTTACGCATGATATTCTAAATTCATTGCTTCTTTTTTTACTATTGTGCGAGATTACTAGAAGATCAACCGCTTTTTTCAAAATTAGATCTGATTGCTCGACAATTCGACGACTCCGAAGATAAAAGGGCCACAATATAAAGAAGCGCGAAAGTATCTATTCAAAATACTTGCAAGAGCCTATTCATCAGGCATTACGTAGAAACGTGGTCATACTAATCTTGTCCACGAATCTAACGCGAGCCTCATTCCATTATTTTTGCCGTGAATCACAAAATAAATTGTGTAAATCCCAAAAGACGCTCTTAATCGATTGTAAAACCATTGAATTTCTACTCGGACACCATAAACTCAACATTATGTTCAGTTATCAGAGATAAACTCATGACAAAGAAAGTAATAGCAGAATTTGATTTACTACTTATCGCAAACCAAATTATCCAGTCACATGATGACTACATTGAAGGCATGCGCGCAAACAGCGTCGTAGAAAAAGATGATGTACTCGTATTCAAAGGCGAATATTTTTTAGACAACAATGGACTGCCAACTGAAAATACAACCGCGGTATTTAACATGTTTAAATACTTAGCGCACCATCTTTCGAAAGAGTTTACGCTTCAATAATAATGAAAAAGCTTGCCATTTAGGCAAGCTTTTTCACTTTATCCACTTTTATTGACTCAACATTTTCAGCTTGTCAAAGTAATCAGGGAATGTCTTTGACGTGCAACCCGGATCATTGATAGTAACCGGAGTATCACTCATGGCAACCAAAGAGAAACACATCGCCATACGATGGTCGTCATAGGTATCAATCGCCGCGTGTTTGAGTTCAGCAACCGGGTTAACAATGATGTAGTCTTCACCCTCTTCCACTTCAGCGCCAACTTTACGTAATTCTGTTGCCATCGCCGTTAAGCGATCTGTTTCTTTAACACGCCAATTATAGACGTTACGGATGACCGTTTGACCTGTAGCAAACAGTGCCGTTGTCGCAATAGTCATCGCCGCATCAGGGATATGGTTATAGTCCATATCGATGCCTTTTAGATCACCTCTGCGACAGATAACGTAATCGTCGCCCCATTCGATTTCTGCTCCCATTTTTTCGAGCGCGTCAGCGAATTGAATATCACCTTGAATGCTATTTTTACCAATCCCGGTGACTTTTATCTCACCACCTTTGATGGCTGCAGCAGCAAGGAAATATGACGCCGATGATGCGTCACCTTCAACCAGTAAATCGCCCGGCGCCGAGTAAGATTGCCCCGTAGGAATCACAAACTCTTGGTAGTTATGATTGATCACATCCACACCAAATTGTTTCATAATATGTAGCGTGATATCGATATAAGGTTTAGAAACCAAATCACCATTAATTTTAATCGTGATTTCACCTTCAGCCAAAGGCGCTGCCATCAAAAAGGCCGTGAGGAATTGACTCGAAATTGAACCGTCGATAGAAACCGTACCACTTTTAAGACCTGTACCAGTGATCTTCAACGGCGGATAGTTTTCGTTTTCTAAGTATTCAACGTCGGCACCGGCTTCTCGCAATGCTGTGACTAAGTGACCGATTGGACGCTCTTTCATGCGCGGCTCACCAGTAAGAACGTATTCGCCACGACCTAAACAGAGTGCAGCAGCAAGCGGGCGCATCGCTGTACCGGCGTTACCTAAGAAAAGATCGAGCGCTTTGTCACTTGAAAACACTCCCCCTACTCCCGTCACGTCACAAACGGTTCTGTCTTCAGAGAGTTGATAATGAACACCTAGCTGAGTTAGAGCATTCAACATATGGCGAATGTCATCACTGTCGAGTAAGTTTGTTAAACGCGTTGTTCCCGTTGAAAGTGCCGCCAAAAGAAGGGCACGGTTAGACACGCTTTTTGAGCCAGGTAAGTTAATTTCCCCGCTCACTTTTTGAATTGGTTGTAACGTAAGGCTTTCCATTAATTCTTATTGTCCTTGTTCCACCCGAAGCCACTGGTGCGTATTCATTTTCGGGTGATGAATAATTCTTCGTACTTGCAGACTAACGAAATTTTTCAATGAACTCCAGAGCTAATCCCCCGACAAAAGACGATTAATTAGCCAACCAAGCGGATTTACCCACTAGTACACAAGGTCAACTCGAACACCATCAGAAAAGTAGAGAATTCTCACATCATCCCCCCGATTAAAAAGCATTGAATTATCGACGTCTTGAATAATATTAACTAATTTATCATCTTTAGTTTTAATCAATAGCTCAACCAATTTATATTCCACTTTGTATTGTGTGTTACCTCGATGATGAGCAATCCCGGCCCCCGCCACAGCACCGACAGCCGTTGCGACTTCTTTGCCAGTACCGCCGCCAAATTGATTACCTATCAAGCCACCAATAGCCGCACCTAATAAGGTTTCCCAACCATTCGCTTTCGACTCTACGATCTCTTGTTGAGTAATGTATCTAACCGTGTCAACCTCGCCGTAAACAACATCATTCACTGGGCGAGCTTGGTTGCGGTTATAAGCGGCATTTGCCAACATTGGCAAAACAAGTAAAATCCAAAGTAACTTCTTCATAGTAAAATTCCTAGAGACCTTTTGGTCAGTGATGAACCTGTAAACCGGTACTTATGACGATATATTTAACCGAACTTGATATGACTAGTATAGAGTTTCCGTCGCCCTTTGATGCGCTGGATGAACCCAACGGTCTGCTCGCCTTCGGGGGGAATTTGTCACCCTCGCGAATTTTAAACGCTTATAGCCAAGGGATATTTCCATGGTATGGCCCAGGAGAGCCTATACTTTGGTGGAGCCCTGCGCCACGAGCGGTATTTAATCCTAAGACATTCGTGCCATCAAAAAGTCTTAAAAAATGTCAAAAAAAGCATCGTTACCGTGTCAGCATCAACCAAGCGACGGACAGAGTCATTGGTTATTGTTCTTCACTCAGACCCGAGCAAGAAACCTGGCTAAACAGCGACATGCAGTCAGCCTACCGCAAACTCGCTTCATTAGGATTCTGTCACTCGGTGGAGGTTTGGCAAGATGATGAGCTGATCGGCGGGCTTTACGGCTTACAAAGAGGCCTAGTCTTTTGTGGTGAATCGATGTTTAGCCTGAAGAGCAATGCCTCTAAAATCGCGCTGTGGTACTTTTGCGACCACTTTACGAAGTTCGGTGGCAAGCTCATTGATTGCCAAGTAATGAACCCTCATTTGGAATCATTGGGGGCTGTAGAGATCGAGAGAGATGAATTTCTAAGCTCTCTGCAATTACTCAAAGAAACCCCTATTGACGATGCATGCTTTGAAAAACAATGGCTAGAGGAAATGCCTTAATGAATCCAAATTTACAACAAATCAGAATTGGATTGACAGACAATCACCCTTGTAGCTATTTGCCCCACCTCGAAGAAAGAGTAGCCGTCACGCTTGATGAAGATATGCACACCTCAGATAACTATGAACTGCTGCTTGCAAACGGGTTTCGACGCAGTGGAACGACGATCTATAAACCTCACTGCGATCATTGCTCGGCTTGCCAAGCGATTCGGCTTTCGATTCCCGAATTTAAATATTCAAAAAGTCAACGACGAGTTTTGAACAAAGCCAAAACATTTCATTGGGAACTGAAAGACATGATGGATGACAATTGGTTTGACTTATACAGTCGCTATATCACCGCTCGTCACCGTTCCGGAACCATGTTCCCACCCAAGAAAGAAGAGTTTCTACAATTCTCTACAAATGATTGGCTTACCACAAAGTTCATACACATCTATGATGAGAACAAGTTGGTTGGCATCGCCGTTACCGACATCATGTCTCACTGTACAAGCGCGTTTTATACCTTCTTCGATCCTGATATAGACATTTCTATGGGAACACTTGGCGTTCTATTTCAGATCAAACATGCCCAGAAAGAACAAAAACAGTGGTTATATTTGGGTTATCAAATCGATGAATGCCCGGCGATGAGCTATAAAGTACGATTTCAACGTCATCAAAGGCTAGTAAATCAACGGTGGCAAGGGTAGAATACGCGACAACTTTACATATTTTGATTTTAACGGCACAATCAAGCCGTTGAAAACCGCCAAATTTCGAAAGAGGATTAGATGGCTAAAGAAGACGTAATCGAGATGCAAGGCACAGTCCTTGATACTCTACCAAACACAATGTTCCGTGTTGAGCTTGAAAATGGTCACGTAGTGACAGCACACATCTCTGGTAAAATGCGTAAGAACTACATCCGTATTCTTACTGGTGATAAAGTCACTGTTGAGATGACTCCATACGACCTTTCTAAAGGCCGCATCGTCTTCCGTGCTCGTTAATTTTTAATTATCGAATACGATAAGAAACGGAGCTCAATGCTCCGTTTTTTATCGCCTAAACTTTTCTACTGCTCAAGTAACATCAATCTCGCATTTCTCGCAAGCATAAAAAAACGCACAACCTGAGTCATGCGTTTTATATTTGCACCCTTATCACTTCATTAGTGCATAACCTCTTCTTTAGCACCAACATAGACGAAATCCAATGCGTCTTTTTTCAGGGATACTTTCACCGTACCACCATCCACCAAGCTACCGAACAGTAACTCATTAGCAAGTGGTTTCTTAAGCTTGTCTTGAATCACGCGTCCCATTGGACGAGCGCCCATGGTCTTGTCGTAGCCTTTGTCAGCCAGCCAATGACGAGCCTCCTCAGAAACCTCTAAAGAAACCCCTCGGGCGTCCAGTTGAACCTGAAGTTCAACGATAAACTTATCGACCACTTGGCTAATCACACTTGGATCTAGACTGTTAAACCAGATGATATTATCAAGGCGATTGCGGAACTCAGGTGTAAATACTTTCTTAATTTCACCCATCGCATCTGGCGCATGATCTTGTTGGATTAAACCGATCGATTTCTTCTCAGTTTCAGCTACACCTGCGTTGGTCGTCATCACAAGAATTACATTACGGAAATCGGCTTTACGTCCATTGTTGTCCGTTAGTGTGCCGTTATCCATCACTTGTAATAACAGGTTAAAGATATCTGGGTGAGCCTTCTCAATCTCATCAAGTAGTACCACTGAATGTGGGTTTTTGATCACAGCATCCGTTAATAAACCGCCTTGATCGTAACCTACATATCCAGGAGGAGCACCAATCAAACGGCTTACCGAGTGACGTTCACCATACTCCGACATATCAAAGCGCAGAAGCTCAATACCCATCAATTTCGAGAGTTGAACGGTCACCTCAGTTTTCCCCACACCGGTAGGGCCAGCAAACAGGAAGGAACCAACCGGTTTATTGTCCGCCCCTAACCCAGCACGAGTCAGCTTAATCGCTTCACTCAATACGTCGATAGCTTGATCTTGTCCGAATACCAACATTTTCATGCGGTCATCCAGTTTCTGCAGTGTATCTTTGTCTGAAGAAGAGACTGATTTTTCTGGAATACGAGCCATTTTCGCGACCATTGACTCGATATCAGCAACACTGACCGTTTTCTTACGACGGCTTGCTGGGGTCAAGCGACTACGAGCACCCGCTTCGTCAATAACATCAATCGCCTTATCAGGAAGGTGGCGTTCATTAATGTATTTAGCTGAAAGCTCCACAGCCGCACGCAATGCTTTATTGGTGTAACGCACTTCATGGTGAGCTTCGTATTTTGACTTCAAGCCAATCAGGATCTTGGTTGTGTCATCGAGAGATGGTTCAACAATATCGATTTTCTGGAAACGGCGAGATAGCGCACGCTCCTTCTCAAAAATACTGTTGTATTCTTGATATGTCGTTGAGCCGATACAACGTAATTTCCCACTGCTTAAAAGCGGTTTAATGAGGTTGGCGGCATCCACCTGCCCACCTGACGCTGCACCCGCACCAATAATGGTGTGAATCTCGTCGATGAACAGAATTGCGTCTTCTTCTTTTTCCAGTTGCTTGAGAATCGCTTTAAAACGTTTCTCAAAATCACCGCGATATTTCGTTCCAGCAAGCAGTGAACCTATATCTAAAGAATAGATCACACTGCTTTGAATGATGTCAGGCACTTGCCCTTCAACAATGCGCCATGCAAGACCTTCCGCGATAGCCGTTTTACCTACACCGGCTTCACCAACCAACAGAGGGTTATTCTTGCGTCGACGACATAAAACTTGAACGGTACGCTCAAGCTCTTTATCACGCCCGATCAGTGGGTCGATATTACCTTGCTTCGCCACTTCGTTGAGGTTGATTGCGAAATTTTCGAGGCGATCTTCTGAGCCCGCCTCTTCAGCACTCTCTGCACCACCAAATGAATCAGACGGTGATGAACCATCACTTTCATTACTGGCTTTGGTAATGCCATGAGAAATAAAGTTAACAATATCTAAGCGGCTAATGTCGTTCTTTTTGAGTAAATACGCCGCATGAGATTCTTGCTCACTGAAAATAGCCACAAGTACATTTGCACCTGTCACTTCACTGCGACCTGACGATTGAACATGGAAAACAGCACGCTGAAGCACTCGTTGGAAGCTCAACGTAGGCTGAGTTTCGCGAGTCTCGTCGCTTTCTGGGATAAGTGGGGTCGTTTGGTCGATAAAAATATCGAGCTCATTGCGAAGAGCATCAAGATCAGCCTGACAAGCTTGGAGCGCTTCCTTGGCCGCATCATTTTCTAATAATGCTAGTAGGAGGTGTTCGACAGTCATGAATTCATGTCGCTTGTCTCGCGCACGAGCAAATGCGCCATTTAAACTCGTCTCTAATTCTTTATTTAGCATAAGTACCTCCTAAGGGAACAACAGTGTTGTTCGAGCAATTTATACTTGCTCCATTGTACATAGTAGCGGATGCTCATTTTCCTTTGAGTACATCGTTACCTGCGCTACCTTTGTTTCTGCTATTTCAGCACTGTATGTGCCGCATATAGCTTTACCTTCATAATGAACCTTGAGCATCACTTCCGTTGCTTTTTCGATATCTAGTGAGAAGAATCGCTCTAGGATCTCGATTACAAAGTCCATAGGCGTGTAGTCATCGTTATTCAACACAACGTGATACATTGCCGGTGGCTTTACTTTTGTTGTCTCTTTCTCCAGTAAATCTGAGCCTGGAGATGCCCATTCAAAGTTTCTGCTCATATTGGCTTTGCTAGGGGTTACTTTTCGGAATTGGTGAACGTTCAGTTAACTCAAATTTACCACATTCACACATGACGGTGTACTAAGAAACTGCACCAAGAAACCGTACCAAAAAATATTCCTCTATACTGAGCCTAATCCACCATTTCCATCGCTGCAAATAAAAGTTCTCGATTAACAAGATTAACATAGGTGATTGATTAAAAAAGACACCACAACCATTCACTCGCCCAATAAACCCTCCAGCAAGTTACAAGTCTGTTAATAGCTTACAGCAAATCTCGAATGTGATTTGTTATTAAAGCTGATCACTTTTATAGCAATTTACTATTGACTGTGCTCAATCATTAGCTACATTGGAGCTAAACGGCTATTTTTAATACAACTGATTAACACGATATCAAATATCACAACAAGGAATCATCACGCAGGGTCGCGTTAAATTCCGTAAGCAATGTATGTAATTCAAGCTATCAGCTGAAATTCTTTAGTTGGTAGGAATGATATCAATCGGACTTACAACAATTGATATAACAACGTTAGTAACAAAATGCATGAGGGATGTATAGCATGGCTACAGGTACAGTAAAATGGTTTAACAACGCCAAAGGGTTTGGCTTTATTTGTCCAGAAGGTGAAGAAGGTGATATTTTCGCCCACTACTCCACAATACAAATGGAAGGTTATCGAACCTTAAAGGCTGGCCAGCAGGTCGACTATGAAGTAGAAAGTGGCCCCAAAGGCTCCCATGCGAGCTCTATTGTTCCTGTAGAAGGTAGCGCCGCTAAATAGGCGACGGTCAAACCATGTTGACCTACATGAGTTCACTTTAAAGGCTCACAGGTAAGCAGAACATTAAAGCCGCTCATTTAATTGCTGTAACAATAGGCTTAAATGAACGGTTTTTTCTATTTTTATTCATTGGTTCCAGCGCCCTTCCCCAAAAAATAATTTTACAGGTATTAGGCCAAAGAAATAGAAAATAGAGGTTTCATCTCACTGGCTGATAGCCACTCATAAAAAAGGCACTTTAACGTTATCGTCAAAGTGCCTCACATTTTGCTTTAACCAACCAAGAACAGTATCGCTTGGTTACAAGTCACGAGCAGCCCATCCTTGACTGCTCACCCCCTCAAAGCTACGCATCAATAAGTGCATTGAATGTCGCACTTGGGCGCATGAGATTTGATACAAGCGTATCATCAAGCAGGTAATAACCGCCTAAATCACCAGCGACGCCTTGCGCGTTATTCAGTTCAGCAACGATGGCTTCCTCGCTTTCAACCAATTGGCTTGCAACAGAAGCAAACTCCGCCGCTAAATCGGCGTCAACTGTTTGCTCAGCCAGTGCTTTGGCCCAATACGTGGCGAGGTAGTAGTGGCTACCACGGTTATCAAGCTCACCCACTTTACGCGAAGGAGACTTGTTGTTATCTAGGAATTCACCTGTCGCTTTATCAAGCGCATCAGCCAGCACTTGAGCTTTCGCATTACCCGTGACTACGCTTAGGTGCTCTAGTGACGCCGCTAATGCCAAGAACTCACCAAGAGAGTCCCAACGTAAGTGGTTCTCTTTCTCTACTTGTTGCACGTGCTTAGGTGCAGAGCCGCCGGCCCCAGTTTCAAACAGGCCACCACCGTTCATCAGTGGAACAATCGATAGCATTTTAGCGGATGTACCCAGCTCTAGAATCGGGAACAAATCGGTTAGGTAATCACGTAATACGTTACCTGTAACCGAAATCGTATCTAAGCCTTCTTTGAGTCGAGCCAATGAATACTGAGTCGCTTCAAGTGGTGCCAGAATCTTAATGTCTAAACCGTCTGTATCGTATTCAGGAAGGTAAGCTTCTACTTTCTTAATCAACTGTGCATCATGAGCACGAGACGCATCTAACCAGAATACCGCAGGGACACCTGAAGCACGTGCACGAGTCACGGCGAGCTTAACCCAATCTTGAATGGGTGCATCTTTCACCTGACACATACGGAAGATATCGCCTTCTTCTACGTCTTGCTCTAAAAGCACAGAACCTGAAGCATCAACAACTTGAACCTGACCAGCAGCTTCGAGAATGAACGTCTTATCGTGAGAACCGTACTCTTCTGCTTTTTGAGCCATTAGACCTACGTTTGGTACGCTACCCATCGTTGTTGGGTCAAAAGCGCCGTTCTCTTTACAGAAATCAATGACTGCTTGGTAGATGCTCGCGTAGCTACGATCTGGGATCATGGCTTTCGTATCTTTTTGCTTACCTTCTGGATCCCACATTTGGCCAGAAGAACGCAGCATTGCCGGCATAGAGGCATCCACAATGATATCGCTTGGTACGTGTAGGTTAGTAATACCACGGTCCGAATCAACCATCGCTAGTGGTGGCTGCGTCTCGTATACCGCTTGCAGATCAGCTTCGATTGCTTCTTTTTGATCTTGAGGAAGCGCAGCAATCTTCGCGTAGACATCACCGATGCCGTTATTTACATCAACACCTAGCTCTTCAAACAGCTGACCGTGTTTAGCGAATACGTCTTTGTAGTAAACCTTAACCGCGTGACCAAAAATCACTGGGTCAGACACTTTCATCATCGTCGCTTTCATGTGAAGAGAAAGCAAAACACCTTGCTCTTTGGCTGATGCGATCTCTTTTTCGAAGAATGCAACCAAAGCGGCCTTGTTCATCACTGAGGCATCAATGATCTCTTTATCTTGCAGTGCAAAAGAAGGCTTCAACGTTTTTCTCGTACCATCTTTGCCGACAAAGTCAATGCTGACTTGCGTCGCGCCTTCCATCGTTACCGACTTTTCGGTACCGAAGAAGTCTTTGTCGTCCATACTTGAAACGTGCGACTTAGAATCGGCCGACCAAGCCCCCATTGAATGTGGGTTTTTCTTCGCGTAATTTTTCACTGAAAGTGGCGCGCGACGATCAGAGTTACCTTCACGTAGAACTGGGTTTACTGCACTACCTTTTATCTTGTCGTAGGTCGCTTTGATGGCTTTCTCTTCATCGCTCTTTGCTTCTTCTGGGTATTTAGGAAGTGCGTAACCTTTCGACTGAAGTTCTTTAATTGTCGCTTGAAGCTGAGGTACAGATGCTGATACGTTGGGAAGCTTAATAATGTTTGCTTCGGGTGTCTTAGCCAATTCACCGAGTTCTGCTAATGCATCACCAATACGTTGCTCTTCATTTAAATACTCAGGGAAGTTGGCAATAATGCGCCCTGCAAGTGAAATATCGCGAGTATCAACGTCAATACCAGAAGAAGCCGTAAAAGATTGAATAATAGGCAACAGAGAGTAAGTTGCCAGCGCCGGAGCTTCGTCTGTAATGGTGTAGATGATGGTTGGTTTTTCAGTAGGCATGAAATTTCCCTATAGTTTTTTACAAACTCACCCAAAATAGTGAGATGTGATAAATTGACCAGTAAGCGACTCTGAGAGTGAAACAGCTTACTCGATAGTCGTACTCTATCTTATTTTTCACGCCATCTTAATGAAGGCATGAACCAAATCCGTGAGTGCGTTGTTATAATAAAACACGAAGGTATAATTAAACAAATCAGGCTTAAGAGTCCATCAACTTGTTCTATTTTGTGTCATTTAGGCGCGCAAATGATAGCTCAATTCCGTTTCAGTGAAAACTTTTCACCACACTTCGTTTACATTTTTGCAGGGTAGTTAACATGCCGACTCGCTCACACAGCACATCTCACTCAGACAAACCGGCTCGTTCTGGGGTTAAATTAAAACAAAGCCGTCATAAACAGGGCCGAAATAGTGATAAAAATAACAGCGCGACTTCGCATAAAAAACCTCACTCAAGTAAACACCGTTACAAAAACAAACCGGCGAATACCAAGCCTAAAATGACACCTGAAGAGCGCAAAGTTATTCTCTTCAACAAACCTTTCGATACTCTCAGCCAGTTCACGGATGGTGATGGTAGAAAAACACTAGCGGATTTTATTCCAGTAAAAGAGGTTTATGCCGCGGGTCGACTCGACCGCGATAGTGAAGGATTAATGGTCTTGACCAATGATGGGATCTTTCAAGCGAAACTGACTCAACCCGACTCTAAATCACCCAAGACTTACTGGGTGCAGGTTGAAGGCGCACCTTCTGAGGAAGATATAGATAAATTGAGAAAAGGCGTCGAACTAAAAGACGGCATGACACGGCCAGCTAAAGTCGAAGTCATGCCCCAACCCGAGGTGTGGGATAGAACGCCTCCAGTACGCTTCAGAGCCGCGATCCCGACAACATGGCTATCGATTACTATTATCGAAGGACGTAACCGTCAAGTGAGACGAATGACAGCCAATATCGGTTTCCCTACCCTGCGTCTTATCCGCTATTCAATCGGCAACATGAACGTGGGTCAGCTTCAGCCCGGTGAGTGGAAAGAGATTTAAACGAATTCAATTCTAAAAAATGGCCACAAACATTGTGGCCATTTTTATTTATTACTGCGTGCAAAAGCAAAAAAGCCAGTCATATTGAAGTGACCCCATAAAGTTGGACATTTCTGTTAAGCGGCTTTCAAGGCCTGAGTTCGATATTCTATCGGAGTCAGGCCTTTTAGTTTCACTTTTATACGTTTGGTATTGTAGTACTCGATGTATTCTTTAATTTTCTCTATCAGTGCATCTGCATCTTCAAAGCTTTGGTTGTGATACATCTCTGTTTTGAGTAAAGCAAAAAAGTTTTCAGCAACCGCATTATCCAAGCAGTTACCTTTTCTCGACATACTTTGTGTTAACCCACTCTCCGCTACCTTTTTTTGATAC
>NZ_JAKJSY010000049.1:0-35299 GCF_050337445.1 Vibrio minamisatsumaniensis
GTTGGTAGAGCGCAACCTTGCCAAGGTTGAGGTCATCGGTTCGAACCCGATGTATCGCTCCAAATTTTGTAATGTTGATTGGCATCAGCATTAAGATGGTGTTTTACTTTTCAGTAATCGGCATCGCAATAAAGAATTGCGTGCCCTGGTGGTGGAATTGGTAGACACAAGGGATTTAAAATCCCTCGGCGTTCGCGCTGTGCCGGTTCAAGTCCGGCCCGGGGCACCATCTATTCAAGTCTTTATTTCGGTAAAGCAAATGCGATACTAGCTCAGTTGGTAGAGCGCAACCTTGCCAAGGTTGAGGTCATCGGTTCGAACCCGATGTATCGCTCCAAATTAAGAAGCCCGAACAGAAATGTTCGGGCTTTTTGGTTTCTGGCGTTTAGCTTTTATGTGTAATTACTCTTCTTGTTTGAACCCGCACTCAAAATTTATTTCTATTTCTATCTCAAAATTTCGCAATCAAGTTAGTTTTTAAAAAGCGAGATTCCCTATGAACTCGTTCCTCGTGCTAGGGAATGACGGAAAGGTAACATGACCTCAAAGCCTCACTAGCAACGCTTGTATATTCGCGTCGTCATCCTCGGGCGTGAGGAACGAGCGAACCGGGGATCTATTGCTGCTTGCTGATTAACTTCAGTTTAATCTATTGCATCAGATAGTTTCTTGAATAAAGCAATACATCAACATGTTGTAAGGGACTCCCTATGAACTCATTCTTCGCGCTAGGGAATGACGGAATGACGGAATGACGCAATAGCCTCAAAGCCATCACTAACACCGCGTGTATACCTATCTCATCATCCTTGGGCTGGAGAAACGCATGAATCGGAGTCTCGTTCTCCTACGGTAGTATTAACGATATTTTCAGCAATCCCTTAGCCACCACTGCTATTTATCAAACTATGATTAAAAACTATTGATCGTTCATTTCACTCTATGTTACTTTTCTGCGCAATCTCGGAATGAACGATGCTTAAAAAGAGCAGCGATTGCTTCTGGGGGAGACGCGTAATGACCATTCTTGCTGATTGGGACATTACGTAGGGTAGGTATCGGCTATTCCTTTAGCTGATAGACGGGATACTTATGGCGCAGTTCGCCATGTTAATGGGAAACCCAACATTGAACACACTAATTACAACATTGCTAATCAGCTCTGCATTTCCAAAGGGACCAGCTCCTCATCGCTGTCCAATCCTGCAAAAATGTCCAATTCTTCGAAACAGTAGCATTACTGAACCTTGAGCTCACGCTAACTAATTTTTGCTGTCCTAAGACGGCCTAATTTCGTATTCGTCATTTGACTTATGCGAGCGTACCGCTATCTCTCATTTCTAACATACCTGTGCTTCACGATGAACTCTCTGCCAATTTAAAGAGGGAGCTAGTGGGTCAGTGCGTCTGATGGAAGTGAGTATGAACACATTCAAGGGGACTTTTATGACTACCGCCTTTGAAGTCGATATCAATACTATCGCAAATTCATTTTCAACCATGGTTCCTATCTTAGAGGGAACGTATGATCTAACACCTGACGCCATTTTGCTAGAGCAAGAGCAGCATGAGTCGGATGTTCGCTCTTACCCAAGACGCCTACCGATTGCGATTAAACGTGCATGTGGTGCTTTAGTTGAAGACACCCGTGGCCAACTCTTTCTTGATTGCTTAGCCGGGGCGGGGACTCTTTCTCTGGGCTATAATCATCCGGAAATCAATCAAGCTCTTAAAGATCAACTCGATTCAGGTTTACCTTATCAAACTCTTGATATTACGACTCAAGCAAAAGAGACATTTATCAAGCGAGTAAAAGCCTTTCTTCCTCAGGACTTTTCAACGAACTCGGTGCTTCAATTTTGTGGCCCATCGGGCGCTGATGCTGTGGAGGCGGCGATCAAACTCGCCAAGCAAACCACCGGTCGTAATACCATGTTTGCTTTCCGTGGTGCTTATCATGGTATGACGAACGGCACTATGGGCATGATGGGTAATCTCGGAACTAAAGAGCGTCGTAGTGGCTTAATGTCAGACGTTCACTTTATGCCTTTTCCATACAGCCTTCGTTGTCCGTTTGGTCTCGGTGGCGAAGCCGGAGCTAACGCGAGTATTCGTTACATTGAGCGTATGTTAAATGATGATGAGTCGGGCATCATGAAACCTGCTGCGATGATCGTTGAACCTGTGCAAGGTGAGGGCGGTGTGATTCCTGCTCCAGCCTCTTGGTTGCAAGGCCTACGTCGTATTTGTGACGAGCACGGCATCCTACTGATTTTTGATGAAATTCAGTGTGGTGTGGGTAAAACGGGTCATAGATTTGCATTTGAAGAAGCAGGCGTTAACCCTGATATCTTATGTTTGTCTAAAGCGATCGGTGGCGGATTGCCTATGTCGCTGCTTGTGTTCGATAAGAGCATTGATACATGGAAAGCGGGTGAGCACACCGGTACATTCCGTGGTAATCAATTAGCCATGGTGTCAGGTGCTAAAGCTCTGGAAATCATCGAGCGTGACGGTCTAGTTGAGCACGCGAACATCGCAGGCCAATATTTACGTCATGGGCTTGAGAAGATTCAATCGCGTGTGAGCTGTATTGCTGAAGTGCGTGGTAAAGGCTTGATGCTTGGTGCTGAGATCAAAAAAGCCAATGGTGAGCTTAATAAATTTGGCGAACCACAATCAGACGGCGAACTAACCCTAGCGATTCAACGAGCCGCATTAGAGCGTGGCTTGATGGTTGAAAAGGGTGGTCGTGATGGTTCGGTGATTCGTTTCCTTCCACCAATGATTATCTCTTTTGAGCAGATCGACTTCGCACTCCGCGTGATGGAAGATGCGATCGTCGCAGCCGGTGGTGGTTTGCAACAAGCTCCAGCGTCAAGTGAACAAGGTAACCATGAATGGAACAAGCATTTCATCCAGACAGGTTTCGGTGGCAGCGACGAATTCGTTAACGTGATGAACCAAACTACGCAAGCGATGAAATCTGTTTTTGAACAGGTTGAAACCCCATACTCAGGTTTAGACCCTAAAGTGCTAGAAGCCGCCATCAAGGCTGTTGACCTCGATAACAACCAA
The DNA here is from genome assembly GCF_050337445.1 of Vibrio minamisatsumaniensis. Lineage (NCBI taxonomy): Bacteria > Pseudomonadati > Pseudomonadota > Gammaproteobacteria > Vibrionales > Vibrionaceae > Vibrio > Vibrio minamisatsumaniensis. The sequence continues at coordinate 3,079 of NZ_JAKJSY010000049.1, forward strand.
CACGCTTTGGTTGATGTTGTTGATAGCACAGCAGACCTTGTCGCGGCTAACTCCATCTTCGTGCAACACCCAGATTGTATTGCACACCTCCACACACCTCCTCTTATGGCTTCGGTAGCGGCGGAATCGATGATCGCGGCGTTGAATCAATCAATGGATTCATGGGACCAAGCATCTGCGGCGACGTATGTTGAGCAGCGTGTGGTGGATTGGATGTGTGACAAATACCAACTTGGCGCACAAGCTGACGGCGTTTTCACCAGCGGCGGCACGCAAAGTAACTTAATGGGTTTATTGCTGGCGAGAGACTGGGTTGCCGATAAGCACGATGGTCACTCGATTCAAAAGCTTGGTTTGCCAGAGTATGCGAGCAAGTTACGCATTTTGTGTTCAAAAAAATCTCATTTCACGGTTCAAAAATCGGCCTCTTTAATGGGACTCGGCGAAGCCGCGGTGTGCTGTGTGGATACCAACGCTAACGGTACCATCAAAGCGGATTTGTTAGACGCAGAAGTGAAAGCGCTGAAAGCGCAGGGGTTGATTCCTTTTGCTGTGGTTGGTACTGCGGGCACAACCGATCATGGCGCAATTGATGACCTTGAAGCGATAGCCAAAATCGCACATCAACAAGATCTTTGGTTCCATGTCGATAGTGCATACGGCGGTGCACTTATTTTAAGTAGCCATAAAGCACGTCTAAAAGGCATCGAGAAAGCGGACTCAGTGAGCGTTGATTTCCACAAGTTGTTCTTTCAAACCATCAGCTGTGGTGCTGTGCTTCTCAAAGACAAAGCGAACTTTAAGTACCTATTGCATCACGCGGACTACTTAAATCGCGAGCACGATGAACTGCCAAATCTAGTCGATAAATCTATTGCGACTACCAAGCGGTTTGATGCCCTAAAAGTCTTCATGACGATGCAAAGTGTTGGGCCAAAGCAGTTGGGTGATATGTACGATCATCTCTTAGAACAGACGCTTCAAGTTGCCGATCTTATTCAGAAGCATGACGATTTTGAACTGCTTGCTGAGCCGTCACTGTCTACTGTGCTGTTCCGCTCGCGGCCGAGCAATGAGCAATCAACAAACAGCGCTATTGATTTAGATAAACTGAATCAAACGTTAAGACTGGAAGCGCTGACTCGTGGTATCTCTGTACTTGGCGAAACGGTCGTCGACGGTAAAAGTGCACTGAAATTCACTATCTTGAATCCATGCTTAACGACATCAGATTTCAAATCTCTAATTAACAAAATTCAAGCTTTAGCGATTGAGCTAGCAGAACAACAAGGATAATTTAAACTATGGCTATTCTCCAAATTGGTGCAGGCGGCGTCGGTTGGGTTGTTGCACACAAAGCAGCGCAAAATAACGAAGTACTGGGTGATATTACCATCGCTTCTCGCACCATCGCGAAGTGTGAAAAAATCATTGAATCGATCAAGGGTAAAAATAACCTGAAAGATTCAACTAAGAAACTAGAAGCACGTTCAGTAAACGCTGATGATGTTGATGCGCTTGTTGCTCTGATTAAAGACGTTCAGCCGGATCTCGTGCTCAACGCGGGTCCTCCTTGGGTAAACATGGCGATCATGGAAGCGTGTTATCAAGCTAAAGTCTCTTACTTAGATACATCAGTCGCGGTAGACCTATGTTCTGAAGGTCAGCAAGTACCTCAAGCTTACGATTGGCAGTGGGGCTACCGCGAAAAATTCGCAGAAGCGGGCATCACAGGTATTCTTGGTGCGGGTTTCGATCCTGGCGTAGTATCGGTATTTGCAGCTTACGCAGTTAAGCACCTGTTTGATGAAATCGATACGATTGATGTAATGGATGTTAACGCCGGCGACCACGGCAAGAAGTTCGCGACTAACTTCGATCCAGAAACAAACATGCTGGAGATCCAAGGCGATTCTTTCTACTGGGAAAATGAAGAGTGGAAGCAAGTGCCTTGTCACTCTCGTATGCTTGAGTTTGATTTTCCGAACTGTGGTTCTCACAAGGTCTACTCTATGGCGCACGATGAAGTTCGCTCAATGAAAGAGTTTATCCCTGCGAAACGTATCGAGTTCTGGATGGGCTTTGGTGATAAGTACCTAAACTACTTCAACTGTATGCGTGATATTGGTCTACTTAGCCCAGATCCGCTGACACTACATGACGGTACGGTTGTTCAGCCACTTCACGTTCTGAAAGCGCTTCTTCCTGATCCAACGTCACTAGCTCCGGGCTACACTGGTTTAACGTGTATCGGTACTTGGGTTCAAGGTAAGAAAGACGGTAAAGAGCGTAGCGTATTCATCTACAACAACGCTGACCACGAAGTGGCTTACGAAGATGTAGAGCACCAAGCGATCTCTTACACAACGGGTGTACCAGCGATCACGGCGGCGCTTCAGTTCTTCCGTGGCGAGTGGGCGGATAAAGGCGTGTTCAACATGGAGCAGTTAAATCCAGACCCATTCCTAGAAACCATGCCTAGCATTGGTCTAGATTGGCATGTGCAGGAGCTTGAAGCAGGTCAAGGTCTACCGCTGATCCACGAGCTGAATAAATAATCTCTACAATACGCATGAGATTCCCAACTACGGTCCTTCGTCCCTATCGGGAATGACGGGTTAGAGTCGTCATTCCGTACAGTGAGGTACGAGCGTGATACGGAATCTCTAAAAGCGCTTTGAGATTTTTAGTTTATCTACGTTTATCAAGCCGATGTAATAGCGTCGGCTTTGTTCCACTTTATGGTGAATAGATAATGCAAAAGAGCGAACTTAAAACCCCATACTTTATGATCAATGAAGATAAGTTGATCGAAAACTTAGAGAAGGCAAAACAGCTAAAAGAAATCTCTGGCGTTAAGCTTGTGCTTGCGCTGAAATGTTTCTCAACTTGGGGTGTATTCGACATCATCAAGCCTTACTTAGATGGCACGACAAGTTCTGGCCCATTTGAAGTAAAGCTGGGCTACGAAACATTTGGTGGTGAAACTCATGCATATAGCGTGGGTTACAGTGACGATGACGTACGTGAAGTGGCAGATATCTGTGACAAGATGATCTTTAACTCGCAGTCTCAGCTAGCAGCGTACCGACACATTGTCGAAGGTAAAGCGTCAATTGGCTTACGCTTAAACCCAGGTGTGAGCTATGCGGGTCAAGACTTAGCGAATCCAGCGCGCCAGTTCTCTCGTTTGGGCGTTCAAGCTAATCACATCAAACCAGAAGTATTTGAAGATATAGATGGTGTGATGTTCCACATGAATTGTGAAAACAAAGATGTGGATGCATTTATCGGCTTGCTAGATTCGATCTCTGATCAGTTTGGTGAATATCTCGATAAACTAGATTGGGTCAGTATGGGTGGCGGTGTGTTCTTCACATGGCCTGGCTATGACATCGAAAAACTTGGCCTTGCGCTGAAAGCCTTCTCTGAAAAACACGGCGTTCAAATGTATTTGGAACCGGGTGAAGCCATTATCACGAAAACAACAGACCTAGTTGTGACTGTGGTCGATATTGTTGAGAACGTGAAGAAAACAGCGATTGTAGATTCGGCAACAGAAGCACACCGCCTTGATACGCTTATCTACAACGAGCCAGCATCGGTGTTGGAAGCGTCTGAAAATGGTCGCCATAACTACGTGATTGGTTCGTGTTCATGCCTTGCAGGCGATCAGTTCTGCGAAGCAAGGTTTGATGAGCCACTTAAGATGGGTCAAAAGCTGCACCTGTTAGATAGTGCGGGTTACACCATGGTGAAACTGAATTGGTTTAATGGCTTAAAAATGCCATCTATCTATTGCGAGCGCAGTACTGGCGAAATTCAAAAGCTGAACGAATTTGGCTATGAAGATTTTAAACGCTCATTGTCACAATGGTCGGTCAAATAGCTGAATTGATTATGAAAAATAATAAAAAGAGCAGCGAATGAGCTGCTCTTTTTGTATCGTTGGATCTTGCTCAACTAAGTGATAACTGAGTTACCCCTCAATCACCACGCGAGTATCTTCGCTTAGTGTTTCTAGCTCGTTTACTACATCGTCAATTTTTACTTCGACGGGCAGTTTAATAGCAATCTTAGAGGTGAATAAGCTTGAGCTAACACCGCCGCCGCCAGCGATGAAGACTCGATTGCAATCCATATCTAGAATACTGATCCCTTGTCTATCTAGCACATGGGTTATTTCGTTAACGATCCCTGCTCGATCGTTCGAGTCGAGCCTTAGGTGATGGATCGTCTCTTGAACATTGTGAGTTTGGTCTGAATCGACAAACTGAACGATGAGATCAGGGTTAGCGTTGAAGGCCTCTTTAACAATGGATTCGTTAATGGCTGGAAGCTGAACCTTAAGTACGCCTGCGACTTGGTCTTCAATAAAGTTTACTTTACTGATGAGCCATTTGCCGTTGTTTTCATGAGTCACCGCAGCAAGTTGTTTGATTGTTGCTGGTGACGCTTTCCCAATAAAGTTTACGATAAATGTACTGTTCATATCAGCCCCCCAAAAGTTTCAATTAATCATTGCTCAATAAATGTTTGATATTATGCAATAAAGTTCTTTTGTTTCAGTGTAGAACGTTACATCAAACAATGTTTGACCTACATCAATTTTTGAAACTAAGATACGACGAAAAAAGGAGAATAAAGCGCTGGGTACAAAAAAACGGCCCGAAAGCCGCTTTTTAGAAAAATTGTTAGGGGATTCGCAAGCGGGTTTAGAATGTTACCTTGAAGTTCATACCAACAAACTGAGAATCGTATTTTGCGCCAGCGTCGTAAGCGAACTTAGCGGCGTCTTGATTATCCCACCAAGGGTTAGTATTCAGGTTAACTTCTGCGTCGCCGCCCCAAGCATCACTAACCCAGTAGTGGATGTGGCCTACGGGGTTAAGGAAAAATAGCGAAACATCACCCATTATCTCTGAGCCCATCACTTCGCCGCCAGAAGCAACGATATCTTGCTCTGCGTCTAACATTAGCTCACCAACAACCGCGCCGAAGAAAGGTGTGACAAACAGATCTTGCCATGATGGCACTTCAGCAAAGGCTTCTACGCCGTATTCCCAAAAGAATGTTGACATTGTCCAAGAGTATAAGAAAGATTCAAATTCATCGTAACCAGCATGTCGAGCTGCGGTGTAGTAAATACCGCCAAAATATGGGTGCATAACGTAGTTTAGGAAGTGCTCATCGCGATCCCATACCGGGCCTTTGGAAACGTTATCCTTCCATTTTTTACCTAGAGCACTGATATCACGTTGGTCATCATCCCATTTAGTGATACTTTCAGGCAACAGAGTCATTAGACCTACGGTTGCGACACTTAAGCCAAGGATCGTGTAGGTTTGACCCATAAGGTAATCCCAATCTCTATCATCACTCACCGTAAGATAGATTGGTTGTTTGTCAATCGTTAGGTCGTACTGATCACTTGATTCACTTAGAGCATAGTTATTGTTTGGCTTGTAGGTGTACAAGTTTTGATTAACACAGTAATCTTGAGTACATTCATCCGTGTAAGAAAGGTTGATTGGTTGGTCGAAGTCATATTGACTTGCAACCGAGTTAACTGAGAGCAGTATTGAAAGTGCAGCAGTAACCTTTGTTAGTAACGGTGATTTGGCCACAAGGGTCTCCATGATATGTTAATAATTGATCAGAATCACAATTATCTATTAAATACCTAATATAGGGAACTAATAATTACCCCATTCTTTTAAGAAAATCTTAGGTTTAAAATTATTAATATTGGTGAAAAGGTAACATATCTCTAATTTTACCGTAGACCAGTTTACTTATAACGCCGTGTCTTAAAGGGCAGCAAGGGATATAAATATGACAAAAATCGCAATGTTAAGTACTGGTGAAGAAGTTCTTCATGGAGACATTGTCGACACAAACGCGGCTTGGATGTCTGCTGAGTTTTACCAGAATGGTTTTGCTCTTGCTAAGCGTTCTACGGTCGGTGATCAAATGAATACCCTGGTTGAAGAGCTGTTAATGCTGAGCTTTAACTACGATGTGATTATCGTCAATGGAGGGTTGGGGCCGACCACGGATGACATGAGCGCTGCCGCCGCTGCTGCTGCTTCCGATCAGAAATTGGTCATGTTCCCTCAATGGTTGGCTCGTATGGAAGAGATGTTCTCGGGTCGTGGCGTGCCGATGCCTGATAGTAACCTCAAACAGGCCTTGTTGCCGGCAAGTGCTGAGATCGTTGATAATCCAGTCGGTACTGCCTGTGGCTTTAAGCTGAAAATCAATGATGCAACGTTCTATTTTACGCCTGGTGTTCCGAGCGAATTTAAGCGTATGATAACGTTTGAGATCCTTCCTGATTTAGCTCGTACTTACCCTCAAGTGATTGCTTCTGAGTGCAGTCGTCTCTTTACCTTTGGTTTATCTGAATCGGGAATCTCTGATGTGTTGGATGAATTGAAGCTGCCTGAAGGGTATGAGTTGGGTTACCGCTCTTATTTGCCTTTCATTGAGGTAAAACTGTTTGGACCTAAGTCTGGCTTGGAAACTCGCGTCAAGTTATTACAAATGGTGTTTAAACTGTTAGAAAAAAATGTAGTAAGTGTCGATGAGCCGATGATCGATCGTATTGGTCACATTATGGCGGTGAGAAAAAAGACCTTATCGGTCTCTGAAGTGTCAACCAAAGGTGCGTTGTCGGCTTGGTTACAATCGAATGAACAGGTTGAAGATTGTTTTGGGCACTCTTGGGTCATGGCCGAGCCAAAAGAGACGGAACTAGAAAAGAGTGATCCATTGGCCGCTACTTTTGCACTGGCCGGTGCCACAAGAGAAAAATGCGGCACTGAATTAGCGTTGGTTACGGGTAAGTTAGACGGTAGTACGTTCAGCGTTGCACTGTCGAGCGAAGCGGGCGAGTGGGGGCAGGTACTTGAGTTTTACCGCCAATACAATCGCGAAGATGCACGTACTATTATTAAAACGGTCGCGGCAGATATGCTAAGAAGACACTTAGACAATAAGCCCATGTTTGGTGATTACTCTTCATTAAAACGAGTGAAAGATATGTTTATTCCTTCGGCTAATATTAAGTAAATGTCTCTTTGGACTCACTAAACGATTCAGCTTCAACGGAATAAATAAAAAGGCCTCACATCAATATGATTGTGAGGCCTTTTTCATTTTCAGCAGATTTGAATAACAACAACGTTAAAGAGCAGAGATATCAAAGAAAAAGTAAGCTAGGCGCGCTTCTGCTTACTCCGATGAATCACATTGCTCAGCGATAAGTCAGTTTTTGCTTTGCAGATGCATGGCAAAATCTCATCGACTTGGGTGTAAACCATAGCAAAACCAACGTACTCGACCTCACCAGAATCCAACGTGCAGCGGCAAGCGCCACAGTGACCATCTCGGCAGTTGTATTCTGGCTCTAAGCCCGCTTGTTCCATTGTTTCCAACAGAGTGTTTGAAGGGTTAGATTCAATTGAAGTCAGCTTGTTGATTTTGATTGTTGGCATTACAGCTCAAATCCTTCAAAGTCGTCAGCTTTTACTTCGTTGTCGATTTGGCCAACTAGGTAAGAACTGATTTCTGCTTCTTGTGGAGCAACTTGAACGTTGTCTGAAGACAACCAAGCGTTGATCCATGGAATTGGGTTCGATGTAGCTTCTGGGTAAGCCGTTCCTAAGCCAACTGCCTGCATACGGATGTTGGTAATGTATTCAACGTATTGGCAAAGAATGTCTTTGTTCAAACCAATCATTGAGCCATCTTTGAATAGGTATTCCGCCCACTCTTTCTCTTGCTCAGCCGCTTGCTTGAATAAGTCGAAACACTCTTGCTTGCACTCTTCTGCAATCTGCATGAATGCGAAGTCGTCTTGGCCGTTACGCAGTAAGTTGATCATGTGCTGTGTACCAGTAAGGTGAAGTGCTTCATCACGAGCGATTAGCTTGATGATCTTCGCGTTACCTTCCATTAGCTCACGCTCAGCGAATGCAAATGAACATGCAAAACTTACGTAGAAACGAATCGCTTCTAGAGCGTTTACAGACATTAGACATAGGTAAAGTTTCTTCTTCAGATCATGAAGTGAAATCTTAACGTCTTCGCCGTTGATGTTGTGGTTGCCTTCACCGTAGCGGTGGTAGTCAGCCGTGAGCTTCATGAGATCGTCGTAGTAGAAAGCAATGTCTTTCGCGCGCTTCAGGATCTCTTCGTTTTCAACGATGTCGTCGAATACTACGCCTGGATCATTCACGATGTTACGGATGATGTGCGTGTAAGAACGAGAGTGAATCGTTTCAGAGAAAGACCAAGTCTCAATCCAAGTTTCTACTTCTGGTAGAGATACCAACGGAAGTAGGGCAACGTTTGGACTACGACCTTGGATAGAATCAAGCAGTGTTTGGTACTTCAAGTTAGAGATGAAGATATGCTTTTCATGCTCAGGAAGCTTGTTGTAGTCGATACGATCGCTAGACACGTCTACTTCTTCTGGACGCCAGAAGAAAGAAAGCTGCTTCTCGATTAGCTTTTCGAAGATTTCGAATTTTTGTTGGTCGTAACGTGCAACGTTTACCGACTGACCCAAGAACATTGGTTCTTTTAGTTGGTCATTTTTTTGCTGAGAAAAAGTACTGTAAGCCATAAATGCCTCAAATCTTTTAAAGACCCGTAATAAAACGAACCCTGTTAATGCTTTAAACCCAGAGAAGATAACTTCTCTGGGGTCTTAATGTTGATTGTGGTTTAGATCTTACAACCGCCGCCTTCACAATCTTCTTCCGGCACTTGAACGGCATCGCCTTGGTCGTCTTTAGCACCATCGCGAGTGTTATGATAGTAAAGCGTTTTAACACCGTACTTGTACGCGGTGAGTAGATCTTGAAGCAGCTGTTTCATTGGTACTTTACCGCTGTCGTAAACACTTGGATCATAGTTAGTGTTTGCAGAGATAGCTTGGTCAACGAATTTTTGCATGATACCCACTAAGTGCAAGTAACCGTCGTTCGTACCAATGTTCCAAAGCAGTTCGTAGTTCTCTTTAAGATTTAGGAAATCTGGAACCACTTGCTTGAGGATACCGTCTTTCGATGCTTTCACTGATACGTAACCACGTGGTGGCTCGATACCGTTAGTCGCGTTCGAGATTTGAGACGAAGTCTCAGAAGGCATAAGCGCTGTTAACGTAGAGTTACGCAGACCGTGCTCCATGATCTCTTCACGTAGAGAATCCCAATCGTAATGCAGTGGCTCTTCACATACTAAGTCGATATCTTTTTTATAAGTATCGATTGGCAGTAGGCCTTTCGCGTAGTTGGTCTCGTGGAAAGATGGGCAACGACCTTGCTCTTTCGCGAGTTCAACAGATGCTTTTAGCAAGTGGTATTGAATTGCTTCAAAAGTACGGTGAGTCAGGCCATTCGCGCTGCCATCAGAGTACTTAACACCATTCTTCGCTAGGTAGTATGCGTAGTTGATTACACCGACACCTAAAGTACGACGGTTCATGGTCGATTTGTAGGCTGCTGGAAGCGGGTAGTCTTGGTAATCCAGCAGTGCATCTAGCGCACGAACAACCAGTTCAGAAAGCTCTGCTAGGTCGTCCAGTTCATTGATTGCGCCAAGGTTGAATGCTGAAAGCGTACACAGTGCAATTTCGCCTTCGTCATCTTCTACGTTAGAAAGCGGCTTAGTAGGAAGCGCGATTTCTAGACACAGGTTCGATTGACGAACAGGTGCGACTTCAGAGTCAAACGGGCTGTGCGTATTACAGTGGTCAACGTTCTGAATGTAGATACGGCCAGTAGAAGCGCGCTCTTGCATTAGCAGAGAGAAAAGCTCAACCGCTTTAACTGTTTCACGCTTCACTGAAGGATCGTTTTCGTACTTAACGTATAGCGCTTCAAAACGATCTTGGTTTTCGAAGAACGCATCATAAAGGCCTGGTACGTCTGAAGGTGAGAACAGGCTGATGTTACCACCTTGAACTAGGCGAGAGTACATGAGCTTGTTCAGCTGTACGCCGTAATCCATGTGACGAACACGGTTCTCCTCAACGCCGCGGTTGTTTTTCAGAACGAGCAGAGACTGAACTTCACCGTGCCATAGTGGGTAGAACACGGTTGCAGCACCACCACGAACACCGCCTTGAGAACAACATTTTACTGCTGTTTGGAAGTATTTGTAGAAAGGGATACAGCCCGTGTGGAACGCTTCACCATTACGGATTTCAGAACCTAGCGCACGGATACGACCTGCGTTGATACCAATACCAGCACGTTGAGACACGTAACGAACAATTGAGCTTGCCGTTGCGTTGATTGAATCAAGGCTGTCACCACACTCGATCAGTACACAAGAACTGAATTGACGAGTAGGCGTACGTACACCAGACATGATCGGTGTAGGCAGAGAAATTTTAAACGTAGACGATGCGTCGTAAAAACGTTTGATGTAATCAAGACGAGTCGATTTCGGGTACTTCGCGAACAGACACGCAGCAACTAAAATGTAAAGGAACTGAGCACTCTCGTAGATCTCTTTTGTTACACGGTTTTGCACGAAGTATTTACCTTCAAGTTGCTTAACCGCTGCGTAAGAAAAGTTTAAGTCACGCTTATGGTCGATGTACGCGTCAAGCTCTTCGAATTCCGCTTTCGTGTAGTCTTCCATTAGGTGGCTATCGTATTTACCCATATCAACCAGTTTTGCTACGTGGTCATACAGTGCTGGCGGCTCGTATTCGCCGTACGCTTTTTTACGTAGGTGGAATACAGATAGACGTGCTGCTAGATATTGGTAATCCGGAGTCTCTTCAGAGATTAAATCCGCAGCTGACTTGATGATAGTTTCATGAATGTCAGTCGTGGTGATGCCATCGTAAAATTGAATGTGAGCTTTTAATTCGACTTGTGATACAGAAACATTGTGCAAGCCTTCAGCTGCCCATGTGATCACGCGATGGATTTTCTCTAAATCGATCGTTTCTTTGCGCCCGTTACGCTTGGTAACAGTAAGTTGTTGGTTCATTCTGCTTAATTTCCCTAACAAAACTGAACAAGGCCGTGTTTTTGTGTATTTAGATGTAATTCTTGTAAATTACAGGTCGGCTTTGTGATCTTGGTCTACCTATATATTGTAGTTCAAACACAACATATAGGGGTCATTTGTTTGTTGGGTTACAAGATAGTGCTACAAGCGAATTTTTTCAAGGTAAAGAAAGGGGGAGTGCTTGTGGATAAGTGGTGGATTGAAAAAAACTGTAAGTAATCACTAACTGAGGAAGATAGATGTCACTTGATTGTGTAAAAGTTGGCTTTTGGTGATGCTTTATTTTTGCATGCTTATAAAAAAAAATCTCTTGATCTTTGGACAAAATGGAAGACGGATTTTAGGCGGTTAAATTTAAATCAGATGGCGAAAATGGAAGCAAGAAAATGAAGTTAAGACTGAAAAAAGGTTGCAAAATTATCTTATTTGCAACCTTTTTTATTGGCCTTTCTTAGAAAAAACGTCCACCAGTGATAACGATGTTTAATCTGCGAAATTTTGTGTATGGACGATGTAGTTTACGTCAACATTTAACCCTAAGCGATAAGTGTCCGTTAAAGGGTTATAGTGCAGTCCAGTGATGCCGAGTTCTTGTAGAGGTGTATTATCAATCATCTTGATGAGTTCAGCGGGTCGAATGAATTTGTCGTGGTCATGAGTACCTTCTGGGACAATTTTCAGTAGTTTCTCGGCTCCAACAATAGCAAAAAGATAAGACTTAAAGTTGCGGTTCAAAGTAGAGAAGAATACATGGCCTTCCGGCTTAACCAATTTTGAACAAGCCGAGATAACCGACTGTGGGTCAGGAACGTGTTCCAACATTTCCATGCATGTCACTACATCATAAGTGTGTGGATTTTGTTTTGCATGATCTTCAATGGTGCTCTGGATGTAATCGAGTTTGGTGCCAGTTTCCAACGCGTGAAGGCGTGCTACTTCTAGCGGTTCTTTACCCATGTCTAGGCCGGTCACTATCGCGCCTTCAACCGCCATGCTTTCCGCTAAAATGCCACCACCACAACCAACATCAAGTACTTTTTTACCAAATAAACCTTCGGCTTTTTCTAGCACGTAATTTAGTCGCAGTGGGTTGATTTGATGTAGGGGTTTAAACTCACCCTCAAGATCCCACCAGCGTGACGCCATGTCTTCGAATTTTTTGATTTCTGCTGGGTCTACATTCTGTGATTTAGTCATAATCGGCATTTCCAAGTTAAATAATGCATCCATGAAGTGGCAAGCATTATAACTTGCCTTTTCCTGCTGACCAGAAGATCTACAATTTTGCGAGTTTATTGGATGTAAAGTGACCATGTTTCAGCAAGATATGATACGGAGATGCAATTTCTCATCAATTGATTGGCTACAAGGGTCACAAGATGGTAAAAGGAGAGGGAAAGTGATGCCTCCGTAGGTAAATTTGTGTTATATTTTTCGGTCTTATACGTATTCAAAAATACGATCTGACTATAGAGGGAAAATGGCTCTATGAGCGATCTAGCGAAAGAGATCACGCCCGTAAATATTGAAGATGAGCTTAGAGGTTCATACCTAGACTACGCGATGTCCGTCATCGTTGGTCGTGCCCTTCCAGATGTGCGTGATGGCCTAAAACCAGTACACCGCCGCGTTTTGTTCGCGATGAATGTACTAGGAAATGATTGGAACAAACCATATAAAAAATCTGCTCGTGTAGTAGGTGATGTGATCGGTAAATACCACCCGCATGGTGATAGTGCGGTATACGATACTATTGTTCGTATGGCTCAACCGTTCTCGCTGCGTTACATGCTAGTTGATGGCCAAGGTAACTTTGGTTCTATCGATGGCGACTCCGCGGCTGCAATGCGTTATACCGAAGTTCGTATGGCGAAAATTGCGCACGAACTACTGGCTGACCTTGATAAGGAAACTGTGGATTACGTACCGAACTACGATGGTACAGAACAAATTCCAGCAGTACTTCCTACCAAAATTCCTAACCTATTGGTAAACGGTGCTTCCGGTATCGCAGTAGGTATGGCTACCAACATCCCACCCCATAACCTGGGTGAAGTTGTTGATGGCTGTTTGGCTTACATCAATAATGAAGAGATCACGATTGATGAGCTAATGGACTACATTCCTGGTCCTGATTTCCCAACAGCAGCGCTTATCAGTGGTCGTAAAGGCATCGTTGATGCTTATAAGACTGGCCGCGGTAAAGTTTACATGCGTTCAAAAGCGAATATTGAAGTAGAGAAAAATGGTAAAGAAACCATTATCGTTACTGAGATTCCTTACCAAGTAAACAAAGCTCGTTTGATCGAGAAGATTGCTGAACTGGTTAAAGATAAGAAAGTAGAAGGCATCAGTGCACTGCGTGACGAATCTGACAAAGATGGTATGCGTATTGTTATTGAATGTAAGCGTGATGCAGTAGGCGAAGTGGTTCTAAACAACCTATACGCTCAAACTCAACTGCAAACGACTTTCGGTATCAACATGGTTGCGTTGAACAACGGTCAACCACAGTTGTTCAACATCAAAGACATGCTTAAGTGCTTCGTAGACCACCGTCGCGAAGTTGTGACACGTCGTACTATCTTCGAACTGAAGAAAGCGCGCGATCGTGCACACATCCTTGAAGCACTGTCTCTAGCACTGGCTAACATCGACGAAATCATTGAGCTTATCCGTAACGCTCCAACACCAGCTGAAGCAAAAGCTGGCTTAGTTGCACGCGGTTGGGATCTTGGTAACGTTGCTTCAATGCTTGAGCGTGCTGGTACTGATGCGGCTCGTCCTGATTGGTTAGAAGACCAATACGGCATCCGCGATGGCCAATACTTCCTAACGGAAACACAAGCACAAGCGATTCTAGAACTTCGTCTTCACCGCCTAACTGGCCTTGAGCACGAGAAGATTCTAGACGAGTACAAAGCACTGCTAGAAGAAATCGCTGAGCTAATGCACATTCTGGCAAGCACTGAGCGTTTGATGGAAGTTATCCGTGAAGAACTTGAAGCGGTACGTGAAATCTATGGCGACGCGCGTCGTACAGAAATCACAGCGGCAGTTCATGACATCGACATGGAAGAGCTGATTGCTCAAGAAGACGTTGTAGTGACGCTTTCTAACGCAGGTTATGTTAAGTACCAAATCCTCAGCGACTACGAGTCTCAACGTCGTGGTGGTAAAGGTAAGAGTGCAACTAAGATGAAAGATGAGGATTACATTGAGCGTCTGCTTGTTGCTAATACTCACGATAATATCTTATGTTTCTCTACGCGTGGTAAAACATACCGTCTGAAAGTTTACCAACTACCATTAGCAAGTCGTACTGCTCGTGGTAAGCCTATCGTTAACATTCTTCCTCTAGAAGATGGTGAACGTATTACGGCTATCCTGCCTGTTTCTGAGTTCTCTGCTGAGAAATTCATCTTCATGGCAACGGGTGACGGTACAGTTAAGAAGACATCACTGGATCAATTCGCAAACGTACGAGCTAACGGCCTAATCGCCGTTAACCTACGTGACGACGATTCACTGATTGGCGTTGATATCACTAACGGTGATAGCGATATCATGCTGTTCTCTAAATCGGGCAAAGTTGTTCGCTTTAACGAGGACAAAGTACGTGCAATGGGCCGTACTGCCGCGGGTGTTCGTGGTATGAAGCTTCCAGAAGACGATCAAGTAGTTTCACTGATTGTTCCTTCTAACGAAGGTGATATCCTAACTGTGACTGAAAACGGTTACGGTAAGCGTACTGAGCTAGCAGAATACCCAACGAAAGGCCGTGCAACGCAAGGTGTAGTCTCTATCAAAGTCTCTGAACGTAATGGCCCAGTTGTTGGCGCTGTTCAAGTTGAAGAAGGCGATGAAATGATGATGATCACCGACGCAGGTACGCTAGTACGTACTCGCGTAGCGGAAGTCAGCCAAGTGGGTCGTAACACTCAAGGTGTAACACTGATTCGTACTGCTGAAGACGAGAATGTTGTAGGTCTACAACGTATCGACGAAGTAGAAGAAGCTGAGATTGTAGAAGGCGAAGCTGAAGAAGCTGGAGCTGAAACTATTAACGCTGACGTTGCTGAATCAAGTGAAGAGCAAGCATCAGATGCTTCTGACTCTGAAAGTGATAGCGAGCAAGATACAGAGTAATCTCGATTATGCTAAGTAATTAAGCTTACCATTGAAAAAACCGAGCCTTAGCGCTCGGTTTTTTATTACTTGAGCGTTTGTTTGATGTGTTGAACGGCCATTAAATTTTATGGCTTATGGCTTATGGCTTATGGCTTATGGCTTATGGCTTTCCTGCATTTCCACTAAACCACCGGCATTATGAATGTTGGTAAATCCCTGATGTTTAAGAAATTGATAAGCTTTTTCAGAGCGATTTCCACTACGGCAATATAATACGATCGCTCGATCTTTATCTTTATTAGAAAAATGTTGTGATAACTTTGACAGAGGGACGTTTATGGCATTATTTAGATGCCCAAATTCAAACTCTGCGGGTGTCCTTACATCAACCACTAGCGCGCCTGTCTCTATTAATGTCCAACCTATGTCAGCGCGTTCAGATGCTTGAAGCGCTGAGCAGAATAGTGCAACGCACAGTGTTAAGAGTGAAGGTAAGGTTTTCATTGTGGTTCCTTAAAGTGCTGTTGGGTGAAAAGGGCAAACATCAAATGGGTGGAATGGTGTGGCCTTTTCTTAATCCTGTTCTATCCCATTAAGCCAGTATTCTCTATTCAGATATATATCGACGTCCTTCAACTTAAAATTGAAATAGTTCAAATTATTGATCTGTTGATCTTGAATCAACTATTTATATCTTTATCATTAGAATATTGGAAAGAAGTCATAAAAATGACGTATTGCTGTTTACCAATTGACCTGTATTTTGTACCATATAAAAGATTGTTAAGGCTAAGCACTGTTATATAAGGATGTATTTATGGACAAGGTAATCTTAAATTTAAAAAAAGAGTTCCATACTCATGTCCAATCTGATAACTGGGCAGAAAAATACAGTGCTAAGTCGAGCATTTCGACTCTTACTCCTGAAGAGTTGGCAGAATTAGAGAACGCTTGGGTTCAACTTGTGATTTGGAAGCGAACTCAAACAAGTTAATCGTTCTGTACAAATGTTCTTTTAAGCGTAAATGATTAATTTATAACCCCATATTGACTATTTCAATGTGGGGTTTTTTCTTACCTGAAAAATTATTGTTATAATATAACAATTTGTGCGCGGTCAACCTTGAAAAAAATGGTTAACAGCCTCATAGTGTCTATCATTAGATAGTTTGCTACAAAATATTGCCTAGAGATATCATGTAGTATCGTTAAATAAAATGAATTTTCAAGTGAGTATAGCTATGGCGGAAGTGCGTGCCAGAATAGATTTTAAAGTTGGATCAACAAGCAGCATTGATGCTGAGCTGCTGTCTTTTCGTGGGTTGAAAACAGATAAAGAGCATGTTGCTGTGATATTTAAGTCCGCAGATAAGACACAAGACATACCGCTTGTTCGTATGCATTCTGAATGCCTTACTGGTGATGTTTTCCATTCGTCTCGATGCGATTGCGGCGAGCAGCTCGATGAAACCATTAGAATGATGGGCGAAACCGGTGGGATAATTTTGTACTTGCGTCAAGAAGGCCGTGGTATTGGTCTGTATAATAAAATCGATGCGTACCGTCTGCAAAGCCAAGGTATGAATACCTACGAAGCGAATAACCATCTTGGTTTTGGCGACGATTTACGTGATTTTACGGAAGCCGCAGAAATGCTACGCGCTTTAGGGACCACGAAAATTCGTTTAGTAACTAACAACCCTAAAAAGATCAACGAGCTGAAATCCTTTGGTATTGAGATTGAAGAAGTCGTGAATACCTCCGCTCATATTAAGTCGGGTAACGAAAGCTACCTAAGGGCGAAAGTCTCACACGGTAAGCACAACCTGGATATTTAATTCGCCTACTTTGTTGTGCTCAACCCAAGCCTTATGAAAAATCCAGTCCGCAATCATTGGTCCAGTGGGTTAACCATTGGAGTTCAATCTGATTTTTAAAGCCGCTTAAAAATAACACGCTTACTCCTATTTCTTTGCCATACTTATTGGATGGTTGGTGATGGAGTTAAGCATGTTCGCGAAATACTTCTGTGGATTGCTAGTTTTAGTTTCTGTGCATACATGGGGCTACACGAGTTCTGACAAAGACCGATTTATTCCGGCTGATTCAGAACTCTCTTTTATGCTGATTTATCCAGAACTCACTCAGAGTATTTATCAAGACTCTTCGTTACCTATTTTGTGGGACTCTCCTGAGCTTGTTAAGGCGTTTGAATTCCAATTGTCGCTTCTAGAACAAGCGCAGATGGCACCGCTTTTTGAACGACAGCTCAGGCAGATCCGTCAGTATCAATCTCGTAAGCAGTGGCAAGAGTTGGATATATTACTCACCGATACCTTCATCTATTATCTGAGTTACGTTGAGAGTGCACCAATAGCCGGTAAGGCGTGGTACTTCTCAGGTCAGTTACACTCTAAACTGCCTGCACCTTCACCTCATATTCTCATGAGACTAAAAAGTAGTGTTGCCAATGATTATCTATTGGAGATGGTACTGTCTTACGCACCACCGGTTGGAGACTTTGACCGATTTAAAGCGACCTATTCTGTTTTAAACACCGCGTCTAAGATGGATGTTGAACAATATCGGCAGAAAAGCTTAAAACGTTTGGGTGATAAGCTTTCAGACAAAGCGACTTTGGTTGAGCGTATTGCCTTGGTTGGCGTTGATACCTCGATGATCGCGCTCGATTCCCCTGAGTTCGATCGTGATCTTCAAACGGCGATTAAATCTTTCCAACGCATGCATGGTCTTACGGATGACGGGATCATCGGGCCAGATACGATCAAATGGGTCAATATGGGGTTTGATGATCGGTTGAGCTCTTTGGCTCTGAACGCAGAACGTGTTCGCTTGTGGCCGAGAGAAAGAGATTCTCTGATCGTTGTCAACGTTCCCGGTTTTGACCTGAAGTATTGGGAAGATGGTGAAGAGGTGTTTGAGTCCAAAGTCGTGGTAGGCACAAAGTCGCGAAAAACCCCACTATTAGAGGTCAAACTCGATTCGGTTATTCTAAACCCGACTTGGAATGTGCCATGGAAAATCATGGTCAAGGACATTTTGCCTAAGGTAAAAGAGGATGCAAGCTATCTTGATACTCATAATTTCCAAGTGATAGATGGTTGGCGTTCTACGAAAACCGTCGACACGAAAGAGATCAATTGGCAAACCATCAATTTCAATTCGTTCCCGTATCGAATGCGTCAAAGGGCCGGCTCTGGTAATGCATTAGGGCTGTATAAATTCAACACGCCCAATGCACGTGCGATCTATCTTCACGATACTCCCAGTAAAGGTCTGTTTAATGACGATTTTCGTGCTTATAGCTCAGGTTGCATACGTGTTGAGCATGCAGAAGAGCTGGCTGAGTTGTTGTTTGCCACCAAAGTAAGGAAGGTACCGAAACCAAATGATGGCCTCGCTCCGAATACAAAGGTTCGTCTGAAGAAGCGGATTCCAGTACACATCATTTATCAAACGGTGTTGTTTGAAGAAGGGGGGATACAGTACCGTGGCGATATTTACCACTACGATAAAGAGGGGGGATAATCAATAATGGTGATCTTGACCAAAAAATGACACTCCAGTTTCTATTGATAAAATTATAATGTGTATCAATAACTAACCGTGTAAAGGTTACAAATACTAACCTTTTAGAAACTTTTTGTACGTTGACGCAGCAAATGACATTATGTATCGTGCATTTTTTGTTCGATTTAACGGGTTTTGTTGCTGTATGTCTCAAGGTTTATTTTCTCGCCGTCAGTTTCTGACTTACGCTGGTGGCACCGCTGTTGTCGCCTCAATCACGCCTTCTATCGCTTTTGCTTCATACCCAGATAAACCAAGAACGATCAGTATGAACAATCTACACACAGGTGAAAGATTAGAAACCTGCTATTTCGATGGCACTCATTATGTGGGTGATGAGATGGCTCGACTAAGCAAATTGTGTCGAGATTTCCGTCGTAATGAAATTCACCCAATGGACAAGAAATTGTTTGACCAGATCACTCAAATTCAAAATACTTTAGGTATTCAAAAAGAAGTTCAGATCATTTCAGGTTACCGCTCTCCAGCGACAAATGAAGCGTTACGCGCTAAGTCGAATGGTGTTGCGAAAAAGAGCTACCATATGTTGGGTAGAGCGATCGATTTCCGTATTGATGGCGTTAATCTAACGGAATTAAGAGACGTAGCTAAAAGCTTGAACGCAGGCGGTGTGGGCTATTATGCGCGTAGCAACTTTATCCATATTGATACTGGTCCAGTTCGCAGCTGGTAGATCAGGGCCGGGTTCCTATACAAATCGGTAGGCACTTGTCAAAGTAGACATCCAATGTCATAGTTTGCTCCAATTTCAGTTTGTCCTAATAATTCGGTTTGCTTTAATAATCTGATTTATCACCAATAGCTTGGCTTGTTTCCAATAGCAAAGTGATATTCTATGTTGTAAACCAGATTCGCTCTCTAAGGTTTGTATATGTCTCTTAAGTATCAAGTTGTACCTGTAACGTCATTTTCTCAAAACTGCTCGATTGTGTGGTGTGATGAAACCATGGAAGGCATTGTTGTCGATCCCGGTGGTGATATTCAGCAACTAGCCGCGATTATTGAAGAGCTAGGTGTTAAAGTGGTGGACTTGGTATTGACGCACGGTCACCTAGATCACGTTGGCGGCACGGTACCACTTGCTGAGATCTTGAAAGTCAATATTGTTGGTCCCCATAAGGCGGATAACTTTTGGCTTCAAGGTCTAGAGAATCAAAGCCAAATGTTTGGGTTCCCACTGTGTAAAGCTTTCGAACCGAATACTTGGTTAGAAGAAGGTGACAAAGTGACGTTTGGTAACCAAGTCATCGATGTGATTCACACTCCGGGCCATACTCCAGGTCACGTTGTGCTTTACAGTGAGCAAGCACGTCTCGCTTTTGTCGGTGATGTACTGTTTAACGGCGCAATTGGTCGTACTGACTTCCCTCAAGGTGATTTCAACACGCTGATCGCTTCAATCAAAACTAAGCTTTGGCCATTAGGCAATGATGTAACCTTTGTTCCTGGCCATGGTCCTGAATCGACATTTGGTCGCGAGCGCGCATCAAATCCGTTCGTAGCGGATGAAATGCCCTATACTGATTAAGCCTTTGATTGACATCCGATTATTCGTGTTGTGATTAATTGAAATGAAGCTTAGCTTGTGTTCTGAAAGTTAAGCTTTTTTATTGCGTGTTTGTTTTAATTTCAAGTTTTCGTTTATTTAAACCTAACGCTTTAATTTTAAACGTGTTGGCTTTAATCAGATAGATGTTCAGCCGCAGCCAAGTAGCGTCGCGCCAGTCCAACAAATTCTTCCCCACTCATATTCAAGTCATGAGTTGATATGAAAATGTCATAACCGTGGAAGCCCCGTTGATACTTCATCCTGTTGGCAAGCATCGCCTGCAGCCCTGAATAGTCTTTAATCACCGCGTTTTGACTGTTCGTTTCATTCGGTGAATCAAGGTTATCCTGTGATTGGTTATTGTTGACATCAACGTCCTTGATATTCGACTCTTTGTGCTGGCTCAGCTCCACACATCCGCTGTCAGTGTAACGCGCATGGTAATGCGATGAATCGAGGACCATATCTTCGAAGTGAGACTCTTTGCCAGCTTGCTTGGCTCCTAGATACAAAAGGGCGCGTTGGCTCAGTAATAATTCACAAGTAATTTTGGGACAGATAGCATCGAGGTAAGGTGAGTAATCTTTGATTTTAATACCCACCCAAGGGAGCGGTTGATGCCATCCCTCTTGCTGGTAAGTACACAGGCCAATTTTCTGGATGTTGCTCCATTTTAAAACCCAACCGCCTTTGTAGAAATGTTGTTGAAAATGAGTGGGAGTGAGAGTGAACATGACTCTGCTGCGCAACACTAAATAGTACCCCGCCCCCAGAAGAGCTATACTGCAAAATGCACCCACGATCAGTAATTTTGCGTTGTCGCTATAGAGGGCAATAAGCAAGACAATAAACCCTAAAATGACGGCGACCATTCGAAACGAGCGTGTGAAGATAGGCACAGAGATATTTGTTAGGTGACGAGTGTCCATAGGCAACACCAATTTTTCATATTTCTTTCTGGATGGATAACCAGTATATATGACCCTAAATTAATAAGTTGATGCCTAAATAATAGACGCTAGTAGACAATATCAGTATTTTTCGTCGACTTTCGGCGCTTCACTCTACAAATAGCTCCTGTTTTTTGGTATAAATCGCGCTTCAAATTTTCACCACTGCGAAAAGAGCAGTGAACTGGAGAAATATTCAATGAGACTTGCTCATAAGCGTAAGGTGCAGGCTAAACTGCAGAAACGCACGAAAGCGACTGTTGTTAAAGCCGTGGCAACGCCGAAAAAAGCGAAGCCTGTCGCAGAGAAAGTTGTAGCAGAAAAAACTGTAGCAGCAAAGCCAGCGGTAGAGAAAACAGTAGCCGCAACGAAAGAAGTTGCCGTCGCACTGACTCCTAAGCAACAACAAGTTCTAGACATCGTTGTTAGCAATGCTGAAGGCATTAACCCTAAAGGTATTGGCCTAGCAGCTGGTCAAGAAGACGCGAAAGCCGCTTCATGGGCAACAGGCGCATTGAAAAAACTTCTTGAAGAAAACTTGGTAGCGAAAGAGCAGCTTACCGGTAACAAGGTTATCTACAAAGCGATCTAGTCTTGTGGAATGACATTCGCTTTGTTAAGTTTTAAGCCTCGATTTTCGAGGCTTTTTTGTATCTGACGGATCATGCGACCGCTAATCCATACTCACATTCGACCCTAGAAGTGTGCGTGCTCTCCCTAATATCTTGCTGCTTCATTACAGTGCATTCTTATGTTGAATTATAAACAACGCTCGAAGATTAAATAGTAAAATGCTTTGAGCTGAAAGTAATATTGGATGATGAATTTATTGAGATGGTGGTTTTTTGTACGTTCATTTGGGTGGTTTGGTTGTTTTTGTTTGAAAATTCAGCGAACTGATTCGAGGTTACTGAAAGTAATAAGTTAACCTGCTAAACTTCATGCATTCAAGTGTTTGAATTATGGTGACAACAGCTTGTACTGCTTGAGTAGTACGTTAGAGTTTGTGATTTCGTCACAAGTCAGTCAGGGATATTAGTAATATTCCATAGAGAGGGATAATGACTAAAGGTATAGATAAATACAGTATTGACAGTACAGATTACACTGTTGGTCAAGATAACGTCCAGAAGTGGGGGTTCGATGTTCATAACCCAGTATTTGGAATTAGTGCAGGACTC
Source organism: Vibrio minamisatsumaniensis (assembly GCF_050337445.1). Taxonomy (NCBI): domain Bacteria; kingdom Pseudomonadati; phylum Pseudomonadota; class Gammaproteobacteria; order Vibrionales; family Vibrionaceae; genus Vibrio; species Vibrio minamisatsumaniensis. Next base: position 25,539 of record NZ_JAKJSY010000049.1, read on the forward strand.
ATTGCTCTATTTTTGATCGGTGTTCTGATTACAGATACCGCCTCAGCAAAAGCAGCTCTTGATAGTGTGAAAGGTCAGATTATCAATTCATTTGATTGGCTTTTTATTTGGTCAGGAAATATCTTCGTTATTTTCTCCTTAGGTTTGATTGTTTCTCCGTATGGTAAAATCCGCCTTGGTGGTGTTGATGCGACGGCAGATTACTCATACATATCTTGGCTATCGATGCTGTTTGCCGCAGGGATGGGTATTGGCTTGATGTTTTGGAGTGTTGCAGAGCCCGCTGCATACTACACCGGTTGGTATGAGACGCCACTAAATGTGGAAGCGTTCACTCCGGAAGCGGCCAAAGTAGCATTGGGTGCAACTATGTATCACTGGGGTTTACACCCTTGGGCTATTTATGGCGTAGTCGCACTTTCGCTTGCGTTCTTCTCTTATAATAAAGGTTTACCTCTTTCGATTCGTTCTATCTTTTACCCTATCTTAGGTGATAGAGCTTGGGGTTGGGCTGGGCATATCGTGGATATTTTAGCGGTATTGGCGACCCTCTTTGGTTTGGCTACCTCGCTGGGCTTAGGGGCGCAACAAGCAGCAAGTGGTATTCATCATGTATTCGGCATTGAAGCGGGACTAGGGCTGCAAATTATTGTTATCGTCGTTGTTACTTTGCTTGCCGTGGTATCCGTTATGCGTGGTATTGATGGTGGCGTTAAAGTTATCAGTAATATCAACATGCTCGTGGCTTTCTTGCTACTGATTCTAGTCGCGCTTATTGGTTATGCTGTTACTTTGGGTACAATCCCTACAACGGTGATGGCTTACATCGAGAATATCATTCCTTTGAGCAATCCTTATGGTCGTGAAGATGAAGTTTGGATGCACGGCTGGACGGTATTCTACTGGGCTTGGTGGATTTCATGGTCGCCATTTGTGGGGATGTTTATCGCTCGTGTTTCTAGAGGTCGTACTGTTCGTGAGTTTATTACTGCTGTGCTAATTGTTCCTACAACAGTAACTATCATTTGGATGTCGGTATTTGGTGGTATGGCGATTGATCAAATTGTGAATAATGTTGGTATGCTTGGTCAAGATGGTCTTACTGATGTGTCGTTAGCGATGTTCCAAATGTTTGATGCGCTACCATTTGGCACCCTGTTATCTGTGATTGCAGTTGTTTTAGTTCTCGTATTCTTTATTACGTCTTCTGATTCTGGTTCATTAGTAATCGATAGTATTACTGCTGGTGGTAAAGTGGATACTCCAGTACCTCAACGTGTATTTTGGGCTTTTCTTGAAGGTGCGATCGCTGTTGCGTTATTGTGGGTTGGTGGTACTCAAGCGGTGCAAGCTTTGCAAGCCGGTGCAATCTCAACGGCGTTGCCATTTACCATCATTCTATTACTGATGTGTGTGAGTTTGTTAATGGGGATGCGTACAGAAAAACGCTAGCATCTCTAAATGACGTCGACGGCGTTATAGATGAGGTCGAGTGGTCAATAATGCTAAAGCAGGTGAGGTAACTCACCTGCTTTTTTTTGTTCATTGACGGTGTGAAACCCAAAATATAGCGTAATAATTTTATGTTAATGGTGGCCTTAAATTTGGCGGAGTGACAATAAATTGGCACAACTTGAACTTATGGTTAATTTGATATTCTATTCTGGTGTTAAGCTATGAAATTTCTCGAATTTAAAGTGGTTATAGGGTAGTGTGCACAAGTTTTCCACCACTCGTGATACTAAAATGAAACTAACACTCAAACAGAAGTTGATAGGCGCAAGCTTATCTGCTGTTGTTGTTATGGCAACAGCCTTGACTTGGTTATCCGCCAACCAATTATTTGAACAAACTCGCAATGGTGTCTACCTGCGAGCAGAAAGCGTATCAGAAGCCGCGTCTGAAGGTATTAAAAACTGGGTCGATATTCGCACCAATATCGCGTCAGCATTTAATGACTTTTCAAGAGAGGATGATGTTGTACCTTTCCTTAAGCAGGCTCGTATAGCGGGTGGCTTTGACGATATCTTTTTAGGTACTCCAGAAGGTGGAATGTACCGTTCACACCCTGAACGTAATCGTGCAGATTACGATCCTCGTCAACGTCCTTGGTATCAAGAAGCAAATGCAGCGGGTAAGCAAATTATCACAACGGCTTACCAAGACGCGATCACGAAAGCATTGCTCGTTACGATTGCAGAACCTGTACATCATAATGGTAAACTCGTTGGTGTTGTCGGAGCTGATGTACTTATCGATCAATTAGTTAATGATGTAATCAGCTTAGACGTTGGTGACAATGCATACGCAATGCTCATCGACAGCTCAGACGGGACATTTCTAGCACATCCTAATTCAGCATTAAGTCTCAAGCCTGTCAGCCAGCTTTCAAACGATATTTCAATGTCGACTATTGAAAATGCGTTACGCACTGGCAGCATCGAGACGATCAATGAGCAAGGTGCTGAGAAACTACTTTACTTTACGAAAGTGCCAAATACTAACTGGATCTTCGCGATTCATATGGACAAAGCGACAGAAGAAGCGAATCACTCTGCGTTGCTCACTCAGTTGATCACAACAGCGGTTGTAATTACGTTAATCGTAATCTTGTTGGTATCTTGGTTGGTTAGCTTCCTATTCCGCGATCTAAATCGTGTCTCTGCCGCACTTGAAGAAATTGCATCAGGAGAAGGGGATCTTACTCAACGCCTTGAGCCTAAGAGTAACGACGAAATTGGTAAGCTTGCTGAAAACTTCAACCGTTTTGTAGGCAATATGCATACTATGGTTATTAAGCTAAGTGATGTGTCTGCTGCATTGGGTAATCAAGCTCGTCAAACGGCTTCACAAGCTGAAGAACGTAGCGCTCGAATCCAGATGCAACAAGATGAGATCAACATGGTAGCAACAGCCGTTAACGAAATGGCGGCAGCAACACAAGAGATTGCTGGTAACGCTGACCATACCGCACAGAACTCTTCTGAAGCCGTTGGCGCTTGCGAGCATGGAGCGGGTCAAGTAACACAGACTCAGAGTTCAATTCAAAACCTTGCGCAAGAAGTTCAAATCGCAACGAATGTGATTCTAGAGCTTGAAGAGCACGGTAATAGTATCAATGCTATTTTGTCTAACATTCAAGGCATTGCTGAGCAAACAAACTTACTTGCACTGAATGCGGCTATTGAAGCGGCACGAGCGGGCGAACAAGGCCGTGGCTTTGCTGTTGTTGCAGATGAAGTTCGCGTCCTGAGCCAACGTACACATGGTTCAACACAAGAGATTCAACAAACGATTGAGTTGCTACAAGGTACAACGGGTAAAGCGGTTAGCATTATGAATGATAGCCGTACGCTTGCTGAGACCAGTGTTGATGATGCGAACTCAGCGGCGGCGAGCCTAACTCAAATTCATGCTGCTGTTGAGCGTATTAGCGACATGGCGACACAGATTGCTTCTGCTGCAGAAGAGCAAGCGTCGGTAACGTCTGAGATTACTCGCAATACTGAGGGAATCCGTGACGTATCTAACGAGCTAGCAGACGAAGCGAATCAAGCCGCAGAACAAGCTGCTCAGCTTTCTGAGCTATCTAATGAGCTAGAAAATGAAATTAGCCGCTTCAAGCTTTAAGCATAAGCGAATAGCTATCAAATAGCGCTAGACCTATTAAGCTGTTAATACGCTAAAGCGTAAACAAAAGCCGAATGTGATTACATTCGGCTTTTTTGTGTCTGTCACCCAGAGGCTTATAAAGCCAACCAACTGAGATTGGATCGTTGCGCTAGGCGGTGTGCTTGTCAGAATCAGGACATTTGGCTTTTAAGTCAGTATGAGAAGGAGAGGGTTGCTTCATCCATTTGATCATAACATGCTCGTTGAGAGTTGAGAGTTGAGAGTTGAGAGTTGAGAGTTGAGAGTCGCTCTTGAGGCAATATCCGTATTCTATCCGGACGTGGCTGACTAGTTCGGGCGTTAGCAACAAAAAGCCCGAGTGCAAACTCGGGCTGATAATGGTGTTACTGATGACAGTGAAAGTAGGCGAATTAAATGGCCTGACGAAGTTGGAAGTAACGTCCTTGTTGATTTAACAGCTTCTCATGAGAACCGTTTTCAACAATCTCGCCTTGTTCAATTAGAACGATGGAATCCATCGACTCCAGACCAATCAAACGGTGCGTGATGAAGATGACCGTCTTGCCTTCGAAGTGCTTCTCGAACAGTGTCATGATGCTTTGCTCAGTTTGCTTATCTAAGCCTTCTGTTGGCTCATCGAGAAGCAGGATAGGGGCATCATGAAGAATGGCTCGTGCGATGCCAATACGGCGCTTCTCACCACCAGACAGTTGACGACCACCATCACCTAACCAGCTATCAAGCGCGTTGTTCTCAAGCAGCTTTTCTAGGCCTACATCTCTTAGGATATTTGCTAAGTGATCATCGGTTGCCTCTGGTCTTGCAATCAGCAAGTTGTCACGCAAAGTACCATTTAGAATATCGACACGTTGGCTTACGACACTGATTGATTCGCGAAGCTGTGATTCATTCCACTGAGTCAGTTCAATGCCTGCGATGGAGATAGAACCTTTCTTAGGATCCCAGTAGCGAGTCAGAAGCTGAATCAGAGTCGATTTACCAGAACCTGTTTGACCCACAATTGCGACTTTATTCGTAGCAGAGATAGTCAGGTCAATTGCGTTAAGAACACTGCGCTCTGAATCAGGGTAGCTGAAGGTCACATTCGAGAACGTAATATCAAGCGGCTTATTGATGTCGAGCTTCTCTTCGGAGAACTGGACTTCAGGTTCCGACAGAATCACTTCGTTCAAGCGACGAGCAGAAGACAGAGTTTGACCTAAATACTGGAACGCGCCTGCAATTGGCATTAATAGCTCGAAGCTTGCCATGGTTGCGAAGGCCATGAGTGCGATGAACGGGTCCGGTGCATTACCACCCACGCCGTCAGCCGCAAGCCAAAGCATAAGAACCAGTGTCAAACCGTTGAATAGCATTAGCACAGCTGACGCCATACCGGTTAGGTTGGCATTCACAAACTGATTCGCCATCAGTTTTTGTTGAGTCTCTAGTATGGCATTGCGATAACGCTCTTCAGCACCGAACAGAGTCAGCTCACTGTAGCCTTCAATCCAATCCAGTGTCGTCACACGAAGATCCGCTTTGTTCTGTGTCAGCTCGCCACCGTTACGCTTGCCCAGTTTGTAGAACAAGATCGGCCAAACCAACAGCATAATCAGAAGAATAGAGCCTAAGATCAAACCGAGCGAAGTATCGAACCACATCAAGAATAGTGTTAGGAAGACAATCCCAAGCACACCAACCGTGACAGGGCTGACTAAACGCAAGTATACGTGATCCATTGCGTCGACATCGGCAACCAAACGGTTCAGTAGATCCGCGTCACGAAGGTTTGAAATGCGTCCAGGAATGAGCGGAGCCAGTTTCTTGAAAAAGAAAATCCGTAAATCCGTTAATAATTTAAAGGTTGCATTATGGCTAACGACACGCTCACCCCAACGCCCAGCAGTGCGCCCCATCGCCAAACCACGGACACCGCCGCCCGGCAACATGTAGTTGAACGTTTCGCGGGCAATCGTTAGTCCAGCAACAGCAGAGGCTGAAATAAACCAACCCGATAGTGTTAATAGTCCAATAGAAGCAGAGAGCGTGGCAAAAGCCAATAGCATACCGAGCGATAGACCAAACCAGTGCTTTTTATAGAGTCTTAGGTAAGGGAGTAAATCACGCATCTAAATTCCCCTTATTTTGATGTTGAGCTAAGTTTGCGTTAAGCATCTCTTCAAATAACCCACCCGCAGTCGAGAGTTGAGAATAATGGCCTTGTTCAACAAGGCGACCGTCACGCATAACCAGTATATTATCGACCGATTTAAGCGGGGCGAGTTGGTGTGTCACAAGCAGGGCAGTGCGGTTTTCAATGTTGCTATTGATGCCTTTCATTACCAACTGTTCGCTACGAGTATCTAGGCTGGCAGTGGGTTCATCGAGTAACCAGAACTGGCCATCTTGAATCATGGCGCGAGCCAGTGCCAAACGTTGAGATTGACCAACAGACAGGCCGCCAGAACGATCAGAAATCATATAATTCAAGCCGTGCTCGTTTACGAATTCGTTAGCAAAAGATTGCTCAAGTGCATTCTCAACAACTTGGTCGGTGATATCGTGCTTACCTAGGGTGACGTTGTCACGAATTGTGCCATGCAGTAGCAAGGGGTTTTGCCCAACCCAACTAATGGTTTTACGCCAAGAGGCTAAATCGAGGTCACGCAATTCAATGCCATTGATTTTCAAGCTTCCTTCATAAGGCATGAAACCAAGAATAGCGTTGATCAAACTCGTTTTACCTGCGCCACTTGGCCCGACCAGTGCCGTCGACTGGTGGGTGTTCAATGCAAACGAAACAGGGCCAACCAGTTGAATGCCTTCCGGACTGATCACCTTGAGATCTTGAGCCACAATACCGACACCTTGATCGGAATCGAGTGGAGTATTGCCCGATTTTACTTTGGTAATATCCGTTTCTAAGAACTCAACAATACTTTCAGCAGCCCCGACGGCTTGTTGCTTGGCATGGTAAAAAGTACCTAGGTCACGCAGAGGCTGGTAAAATTCAGGCGCTAAGATAAGAATAAATAGACCGGCGAATAGTGTAATGCCAGCGCCGTAATGACCAAAGTTCAGTTCGCCAATATAAGTAAAACCGAAGTAAACCGCTGTCATTGCAATTGAGATTGAAGTGAAAAATTCAAGCACCGCAGACGATAAGAAAGCGATTTTCAATACATCCATAGTGCGCGTTCTGAATACTTCCGATGCACCTTTAAGTACCTCCGTTTCTGAGCTTGTTCTATCGAATAAACGAATGGTTGTCATGGACTGAAGACGGTCGTAAAAGTGACCAGATAGGCGTTGAAGCGCTTTAAAGTTTTTACGGTTGGCGTCTGCGGCTTTCATGCCAACAAGTGCCATAAACAGCGGCACCAGTGGTGCGGTAATCAAGAAGATTAAACCTGCCGCCCAGTTTACAGGGAATACAACCACAAGGATGATAAATGGAACCATCACCGATAGAGACATCTGAGGTAAGTAGCGAGAGAAGAAATCTTGCATGTCTTCTACTTGTTCTAACAGCAAGGTCGCCCACGTACCGGCAGGCTTACCTTTGATATAAGCCGGGCCTAGCTCGTGTAACTTATCAAGGATGAGTTGCCTTATGTAGACACGGATCTGCTCACCACAGCGATAACCTGCGATTTCACGTCCCCATGTACATCCCGCACGGCCAACGACCGAGACGGCTAAACCTAGGAAATGACCAACCAGTTCAGATTTATCGACATTCTCGATGATCAACTGGTGAAGAATAGAGGCGAGAAGCGCTGCTTGAGCAATTAAAAACACGCTTGAAAGTACGCCAAGGCTAATCGCAATCATAAGCCAGCGTTTTGCTAACTTACTTTGTTGCTTGAGCCACTTGTTCAAGCTGCGTTGTTTTTTCTTATCCATTATGAAGGCTTAATGATAATTATTATTCGTTGAGGGCGGCTAGTATACAAAAGAAAGCCCAATGGATATACCACCGGGCTCTAGGGATTTACAATAAATTATAATGACGCCCTGTATCTATTGAGGCGAGAGCTTCGATATTTAAATCTGCAATCTCAGATTTACTTATCGTTCAGGCTATCTAGGTAGCGCTCTGCATCCAGTGCAGCCATACAACCTGTACCCGCTGAAGTAATGGCTTGGCGGTAATTGTTATCCATCACATCACCTGCCGCAAACACACCCGGGACGCTGGTTTGCGTTGCGTTACCTTCAAGACCCGACTGGACGATGATGTAGTCATCTTTCATGTCGACTTGGCCTTTAAATATTGCCGTGTTTGGTTGGTGACCGATAGCAATGAATGCCCCCATGACGTCGATGTTTTCTGTTTTATCAGACTGAGTGTCTTTAATACGGACAGCCGTTACGCCCATGTCGTCACCGAGAACCTCGTCTAGCGTGCGATCTGTATGAAGAACAATGTTGCCGTTCTCCACTTTATCCATTAAGCGTTTCACTAGAATTTTTTCTGCGCGGAACGTATCACGACGATGAATGAGGTGAACTTCAGACGCGATGTTAGACAGGTAAAGCGCTTCTTCAACCGCTGTGTTACCTCCACCAACAACCGCCACTTTCTGGTTTCGGTAGAAGAAACCATCACACGTTGCACACGCTGAAACGCCGCGGCCTTTGAATGCTTCTTCGGACTCTAAACCGAGGTACTTAGCCGATGCGCCTGTTGAGATGATCAATGCATCACACGTGTACTCACCAGAATCGCCTTTCAAACGGAAAGGGCGGTTTGATAGGTCGACATCGTTAATGTGGTCGAACAGAATCTCAGTTTCAAAGCGCTCTGCGTGCTCTTTCATGCGATCCATCAGAGCAGGGCCTGTTAGCCCTTCAGCATCACCCGGCCAGTTTTCTACTTCTGTTGTGGTGGTAAGCTGACCACCTTGTTGCATTCCGGTAACAAGAACTGGGTTTAGGTTTGCACGAGCAGCATAAACTGCAGCTGTATAGCCGGCAGGGCCAGAACCAAGAATCAATAAATTACAGTGCTTTACGTCGCTCATGAGGACTCCGAAATTGAAATTTTTTTTATTTATAATCGCTTAGGATTGTATGGAAAATATGGTGGTAATAAAAGTGTAAACAAGGGGAGAAGTGTAATTAATCGTTATAGGTTAGAACTTAATCAAGGCAAACGTTTTTATGGCTGAAAGATCAGTAAAAAGCGTCAAAGGTTTATGGGGTAGTGGGGCGACAACGGTTAGTGTAGTAAATGGGCTTACATTTCGTTAGCCAGATTATGACTTGCCTATTGGAACTGTAAACTAAGTAGGGAAGCCTGTGAAAAGCTTGATGTTGAATATAACGAACAAGCACTTAGTCAACCTACCGCCAGTCGATTTTGAAATGGGCCTTGAATAGGCCTACGTGTTTGGGGAAAGTGTTTTGCGTACTAAGGCTCTCTCCGCCAGAGAATCTAGTATAAATTGCTCTTGCTAATCTAGTTAAAGATGAGTTCTTAAAAGAATTAGAATACTCAAAACACAAATGAGAGCTAACCTCTTGTTCTACAGTTAGTTGTAACAGATTTAGGTAGATAACACAGATGTAAATTGAACAGTTGCATATATAAATCAAACCGTTGCATAATCTTCAAATCAGATAATTTATAACTATTTTTCGAGACCAAGACACATGTGTGATGTTCATATACCAAAAGTACTTCAAGACTCAATTAAGGAAGACAAGCTAATTTTATTCGTGGGAGCAGGGTTGTCGATGAGTAATGGTTTACCGAGCTGGAGTGGTATAGTTCGGGGTATTTTACAAGCTAACGAAGATCACATAGATAAAGCACAAGCTTATAAAATAGCTTTAGATGCTGACATTATGTCACCACTTGAAGTCTTGGATAAATTATGTCAGCACAAGAAAATTATTTATCAATCTTTCGAGCAAAAGCTAAAATCATGTAACGAAGCGTCCTCTATTCACAGGTCCTTAGGTTCTCTAACACAACGCTTTATTACTACAAATTTCGATACACTTATTGAGTCAAATACTGGTATAAATAACGTTATTACACATGACAGCAATTACAACTTGTCAAAAATAGATAAAGATAAAGGGTATGTAGTAAAAATACATGGTGATATAAATAG